>CALZMK010000341.1 GCA_945788545.1 uncultured Prevotella sp. | reverse complement strand
TTGTTCTCCATTTCCCTTTTCTGTAATAATAGGTTGGATATTTGGATCCATTCCGGTCTCATGCTGAATAAACTCTTCATAAGAACCGTATTCACAGAAGGAGTATTTTCCTATCTCATCTACGGACATAACATCACGTGTCATGTCTTGATAAGTGAGTTGATAATCAAATGTTTTGTCTCCCTGAAGATGGATGGTCTTTTTCAGATTAAGATTCTCGTCATATATCAATAGATTGTTCTCCTTTGTATTATCGTATGAAGAGTTGGTGTTGTCATACAGAAAGATTAAAGGTGTATTGTCAAAAGCGAATTCTTTTGGCATGGAAAGTGCCACTTTTTCGGGATTTCCCAGATTGAAGTGCCCTGTAACTGTTTGTGCTATGGCACTACAGGAAATTGCTAATGCTATAGTAACCAGAGAAAATGTTCTGTTCATTGGTTTTTTGTTTTTTTTAGATGTGAAAAGAAAGGCGTGTAACCATTCTTTCTGCTTGTTTTTCGATTGGGTTACCGCCAAGTGACCTGCTATGTAACAAGCACAGAATAGTCCACGCCTTATAAGCGTGAACTTTCAGTCTGCTTGTCCTCACATAGCGAATATTGGCGGTATTCAATCGAAAGAGAACAAGAGCTAAAAGCTCAATATTTTATATATTCATTTCAAGTATTGTGAATGGAGACGCTGTTTCGTTGTTGATGATTGTGCCGTCTGTAACGGCTGGTTTTGATTGTCAGCCTACCATTTTACAATTAGGCCGATTTTCAACTTGCGGAATGTCACTCTTCCGAATGGCGTTTTCCTGTAGCGTTCCGTTCCTGTTTTGTCTGTTTCTTGACCTCCTTTTTTAGGTGTTAATACTGTATTGAAATTGTCTTATAAGACATTTTCAAGACTCTTATAAGACAATTTAAAATGTCTTATAGGACAATTTAAAATGTCTTATAGGACAATTTTGTCGGGAATATATCTTTGATTATCAGCTAATTATGGATGGCGTTTTTTACTTTCGGGCATCAGTCGTTCGTGATGTCTTCCTGCATGGTGAATTCTATGTTTGCTGGTGAGAGGGCGTCACGCATTGCTGTGCTTTTTGTGAACTGCACGTTTACGGATTTTATGCCATCGGCACCTTTTCTCCTTGCTGTCTCGGAGGAGGGGCTGCCTTCTGCCTTCATGGTGAGACGGAACGAGCCGAGGTCGCCGAGGCGTACGGAGTTGCCGTTCTGCAGGGCTTCTATCACCTCGTATTGCAGTGCGTCAAGCACGGCCTTGACATCGGAGCTTGATACTGTGCTGCGTTTCTCCACGCGTTTTATTATCTGTGCAAGTGTCACTGGGGTGGAAGGTGCCATCTGCGGATAGTACTTCGCTGCCTCTTCTTTCTTCAGTGGGTTTTTCTTTGCCCTGATTACATACTTGATCATGTTTTCTTGTATTTTAGGTTAAACATGTGTGCAAAGATATGTTTTTTCTTTGAGAAAAACGAATATCTTATAGGAAAAATGCTGTTAGGCGTATAAAATCTTTTACTTTTCTCATTCTTCCCTCACCTTTTCAAATATTCTCTCGAAGTTCTTGCGCAGGAGTATGGGTGAGGCGATGATGTTCCGGATGTTCTTCAGGTGTCGTTCGTTTTCCGAGCCTGGTATCCAGAGGTGGATATATCCGTGTACGGAGTATTTCTCTTCGAGATGTTTGCGGAAGCGTGAGAAATGTTCTTCCTTGCTTTTCTGGGGATAATGGTCGAGTCCGTACTCTATGGTGCGGCGCATGATGGTGTCGGGTTCCAGTTCGCGGTCTGCCTCGGCGACGATCTTCCCGTAGAGGCTTCTCGGGGCTTTGGATGCTGAGGCGCGGTGGTCTTCGACGGCTTCTTTCATTATCTTGATCTGTTCTGGAGAGAACCATCGCTTGAGTCTTGCGTCGGCAAGGAGTATCTTTCCTGATGTGATATGGTGTATGGCCCGCGGGCCTTCCAGTCCGAGGTCGTGGTATGCGGCTATGACGTATGCCATGTCTTCGTCTGCGCCTGTCTTGCGTGCCAGTTTCAGCGAGTTGTTTATCACGTTGCCGGCATGGCGCATGGAGTGGGCGCGGTCGAAGCGGTTGTATCGAGGGAGTATCTCCGTCTCGATGAAGTGCATCAGTTCGAGGTTCATCAGTTGTTGAATGTCCAGTTTAGTCCGAAGCGGAAGACGCGTCCGTTGATGGGGTTGTGGGGTGTGAGGAAATAGTTTCCCTTGCCTGTGCAGTTGACATGGCTCATCATGACGTAGAACCGGCACTGCTTCAGCTGGAAGTTGGCGTAGAGGTTGCATATCGGGTAGTTTCCTATCTTTGTGCGTATCTCCTCGTTGTCCTGTATGGCGTATGTCTGTAGCTGCGGGACGTATTCGGGTGCGTGGTATCTGGTGAACCAGCGCATGTCGACGCCGAAGTCTGTGGCAAGCACCTTGGCGATCTTGAAGCGGAGGTACAGGGTGGTGTAGACATTGAGTTTCGGCAGCGGCAGCACGATGTCGTCTGAGCTCTGCTGGAATGTGAGCTGGTTGTCGAAGTGGAGTATGCCGAATCTCAGGTTCTGCATCAGCTGGGCTGTGATGACCTGTATGCTTGACGCCTGGTGTGGTGTGACTGTCGTGGCTATATGGGCGTTGTTCTCTCCCAGGGTGTATGATGTCCCGAGGTATGTATAGTTGGTGATGTTGTCCACGGCAAAGCGCAGGTGTGTCTGTGTGCGCCGGAGGGAGAGGGCGCCTTCGATGTGTGTGCGTGTCTCGTTGCTGAGGGTTTCGTCCCACTGGAAATGGCGTGACGTGAATGTCTCGAGGTAGTCGTTTGGCGCGGCAAGGCTGAAGCCGCCCTTGGCGTGGAGACTGACTGTATCGCCGAGCAGGGGAAAATGGACATCGGCTTCGGCGTTGATGTCGAACTGTCCGACATCTTCTCCTATGACGCAGACTTTTCCCATGACATCGAAATGGAAGGTCTTGCCCTGGTGTTTTGACAGTTCGCCTCCGATGCTGAAATTGTGTTCGCTCCAGCTGTTGTATTCATAGGGTGATATCGGGTTGGAGTAGTGGTTCAGCTCGCTTGTGGCGAAGACTTTCAGTCCGGCCTTTGCGTATTTGTTGAAGCCTTCGAGCAGGGCGATGCCGAAGGTATTGCGCAGGCAGAG
>CALZMK010000340.1 GCA_945788545.1 uncultured Prevotella sp. | reverse complement strand
AAGGTGGGTTCTATAAATTAGCTTTGTCAGATTTTGGAATTATTTTCGAGGTCAACCGAACGAGCAGCGAGAGCAGAAGCCACTTTCTGCTACGGCTGAAAGTAGTTGTTTGGATTATGCCGAGTCGCAAGTGAGGAAGAAGTATTCAACCCACAATTATTAATCCTTTTGACGGTGGGAATTTATAGAACCCACCTTAAATGTTCGCCATTGAACCATTTGCCGAACACTTCGTTGATGTCATTAAAGAATTTCATTAGGACTATAGTTTTTTCGGATTCTTGTTCCAGTGATATACCAGATGCAGCATGACGTAGTTTGGTAATGAGCGATACCATGTCACAGTTCGCCCCTGGGCATTTACAGCATATTGAGTCTGTGAAAGCTGATGCAGGAGATCGAAGGCTTCGATGCGGGCAATGAGCTTACCCTTCAGCAAGGGCTGACTGAGGGATGCGTTCAGTACGAAATCATCAGTATTCAATTCTGTGCTGCCATAACCTCTGCGACTATACATGTTGGCATCCGCTGATATTGTTGTTTTCAAAACGGGAATTGTGTATCGTGCGGACAGACCATACTGATAGTCGAGGGTATTGAGGCTCTTAAAATTGAGCATCAGTCCCTCGCTGTGTCGCCAACGGATGTCACCTGTGGCACGAACGTAGAATTGCCCCTTGTTGTATTGGATGTAGGCATTGTCGTGAAGAGTAGTGGTGTTGACAATATTCTCATGACTCTGCGTGTCACCAGCAAACATAGTGTGGTCGATGTCATGTATGTATTGGACATCGAAATTGGTCTGCCATGTCCAGTAGCGCTTATCATCTATTGCCTGAGAGTAGTTGAAGTCGGCTTTGAAATCATACGCTCCACTGACGTTCATGGGCTTGTAGGTATAGACACCCGTCTTCTGATTGTAGGTGACTGATTCTGCCACATCACGATGCTTGTACTTGAAGGCTGAACCTATATGCCACTGCTTCTGACGTTTACCATACTTCAAGGAGTATGTGGCGCTTAGGTTTGTAGTCGCTTTGCCTTGCAGATCGGGATTGCCTAGTTTCACGACAAGTGGCTGGCTGTCATCCTTGTAACTGATTAGTTCGAGCAGTTCCAACGGACTGCGGTCATGGCTGGCGTTGATACGCAGGTCATGGTTACCATCCGGCGACATGTATCTATATGCGACATGAGGTTGGACATACAGTGCAGTATTGTGTGCCAGCGTGTCAACCATGCCTCGATGATAGTCGAGCTTTTGGTATCGGAGTGGGACGCTAATCCCCAACTTCCACCGGTCATAGTGAATTCTGTACACACCACCGGACAGTTCGTAAGTGGCTCTCTGGGTCAGTTCGGCCGAGAAAGAGTTGTCATACATACGCTGGTCGCTGTCGTAGGAATTGGAAACATCGGTGATGGCTGTGAGCATATCCAGTTGCGATGCCAGTTGCAGAGTGTCTGGATGATACAGGTAGTCATGCGCCTTAGCATGGGAGTACTGGAAATGGTCACCCAAAACAAGGTTTATCTTGCCCAATAAGTCAGGAAGGGTTGCGTAAAGATATCCCAGGGCATTAGTGAGCCGATTGGACACATCATTGGCATTATACCTTATATTATTTATGGGAGAGGTTGCCTGCCAGGTATCATACTTTGTAGAAAGCCATGACTTGGTGTCCCCATGACGGAACAGGGTATACCAAGTAATGTTGCTTTGTTTTTCCTTGTTCAGATTGAACGCACCGTTGAGTTGCTGAAGGATAGTCCACGAGCGCCCCTCGCTCATGAGGTCGCTGTGCATGGATGCTGTCTTGGAAAGATCCCATTGGTCGTATTGTGAGAATCCTGTTCCATGCTGCTTGCTGTAGTTGAAATCCGTTTCACTGCTGATGAGCGTAGGCTTCTTTACTGTGAGGCTGTTCTTGACACTGAACCTGAGGTTGCTGTTCTTGTTGCGGTTGGCAGAAAGCGATGTAGGGCGCAAGCCTTCAAGGAAAAGTTCCTGCTGTTGCGACATCTCCATCCGGTCAGCGGTGGAGGTGAAGTCGGCAGTGAAATTGTTCTTTGTGTTCTTGTCCTTTGACTGATAGTCGAGATCGGTGGCCAGGCTATGGGTGGTAACGAGAGAGCGTGGCATCCTGTCTGGCGACCAATGGTTCTGCTCGCCGATGTGACGACTCTCATTCACATTGTTGGAATTGGCCATCACCGAGTAACGCCACAAGTCATCGAAGCCCAATAGGAAGCCACGACCCAACCACCGCTTGTCGGTGCCACCAGCCGTCTCCACATTGGCGATGTAGCCCTGCGAATAGGCATCCTTCAGATTCACATCCATAACGTATTTCCTGTTTTCCACATCATAGCCCAGCACCTCGCTTTTGTCCGTCTGCTTCTCATAGACTTTCAGGTCTTTGACCGTGTAGTAGGGCAGATTCTCCATTAGCACCTTCTTGTTGCCACGCATAAAGGAACGCGAACCGAGCAGCAGTTCCTCAACCAGTCGGCCATTGACGAATATCTGTCCGTCACCGTTCATCGTCACACCTGGCAACTGGCGTATGAGGGCATCCAGCATCGAGCCGTCGGGCAACCGGAAGGCATCGGCATTGAAGACCAACGTATCACCTTTATGGTACATCTTGATCTTGGTGGCTGTTACCGTCACCTCTTTCAATTCGCCCCCCATGTTTCTGCGCATCTTGAAGGTTGGCACTTCCACTGCGTTCACCTTGTCAGGGAATAATACTGAAATTGACTGCCATACATCGTCATATCCATCACGCGAGGCGCGTAACAGATAGTCGCGCTTCTCCCTGGGTACGGGTATGGCATATTGAATGGCGAGGAGTTCACCTTTACCATTCCTCATGAATGTGTATCGAACAGAGTCTGTTACTACCGTGCTGTCGGGATTCATCACCGTGATGCGTACATTGTTTATTGGCTTCTGCAGGAATTCGTCCTCTACATCACCAATCAGATTTAAGGTCTGTGCAAAAATCTGTATACAACTAAAATACATCATTACGAATAAGTAAAAACATGACTTCATATCTGTTGTGGTAAAATTTTGAATCTTGTTAAAGAATGCTCATCGGTGTCATTGACACCGATGAGCTTGCAATCAAGATACTCTGCGGCATCGCTGATACCAAGCATCGAGACTCCTTCACGGGAGAT
>CALZMK010000339.1 GCA_945788545.1 uncultured Prevotella sp. | reverse complement strand
GAGGGCAAATTTACGAGTTTTTTTTCATTTTTCTTCATATTCCACTTAATTTTTTCTGTTTTTTTTCTTTTAAAAGATAAACGACGTCGAAAAATTAAGTTCACAACAGAAGTTTAACACTATTAAAGAAAAAGGAGAAAAGAATTATGAAAAGAGTATTCAACATGATTATCGTGGATGAGAGCGGTTCAATGTGCGTGATAGAGCGTCAGGCTCTTGCCGGTATGAACGAGACGATTGAGACGGTGAAGAAGATGCAGAAAATGCACAAGGATATGGAACAGCGCATATCACTGCTCACCTTCGACAGCGGACACAAGACATTCAAATATGACAACGTGAAGGCTGAATCGGTACATCGTCTCGGTAGCAAGGATTACACCCCCTGCGGAGGCACACCGCTCTATGATGCCATCGGCACTGCCATCTCCAAACTCAATGCCCAGACATCGGAGCATGACAACGTGCTTGTCACCATCATCACCGACGGCGAGGAAAACTGCTCGCAGGAATACAACCTCCGAATGGTTAAGACGCTCATCAATAAGATGAAGAAGCAGGGATGGACATTCACGCTCATCGGCACCGACAACCTCGACGTGGAGGGTATGGCCGGAGCGATGAACATCGACAACCACCTTGCCTTCACCCAGAATGAGGCAGGCACACGTGAGATGTTCGCCCGCGAGAACAGGGCAAGAATGAGATTCAACGCATGTGTCTCAATGAACTGCGCCATGCCCGAGGGCGACTACTTCAACGACGAGGCGGACTCCAAATAATGGAGTTCCGCCAACAAAAAAAAGCATGAATAACGAGATATTTTTGCCGATATCCTTTGTCATTTCATATATAATGAGTAATTTTGCAGCGCAAATATTAAAAACATTAAGAATATGAAAAAGATGAAAATGTTATTTGTGTCGGCACTATTAGCCGTTTTGGCAAGCAGTTGCGGCACATCAAGCACAGTGCCCATCACCGGACGCAAGCAGAACATACTCGTGAGCGACGAACAGGTGTTGAGCCTCAGCAACCAGCAGTATCAGGAGTATATGAAGACAGCCAAGCCCTCGACCAATGCCACAAACACGGCAATGGTGAAACGAGTGGGACAGAATCTCGCCAATGCCGTGGTGAGCTATCTTCAGCAGAACGGTATGGGCGCAGAGGTGTCGCAGTATAAGTGGGAGTTCAATCTTGTGCAAGACAAAAGCGTGAATGCCTTCTGTATGCCAGGCGGAAAGATTGTTGTGTTCGAGGGAATATTGCCAGTTACCAAGGACGAGGCTTCGCTCGCAGTGGTATTGGGTCACGAGATTGCCCATGCCGTGGCAAAGCACTCGGCAGAGAGGATGAGCAATGAGGTGAGAAAGCAGTATGGCGGACAGATTCTCGGTGCCGTACTTCAAGGAGCGGGAGCAAGTGCCAACCTGCAGCAGATAGGTGCCACGGTATTCGGCATCGGAACGACTCTCGGCGGAGCAGCATATTCGCGCAGTCAGGAGAGCGAAGCCGACCGCATGGGATTGATATTCGCGGCAATGGCAGGCTACGACCCCAACGTGGCAGTGGCTTTCTGGCAGAGGATGGCACAATCCACAGGCAGTTCCTACTCTATCCTCAGCGACCACCCCAGCGATGCCACCCGCATCAAGAACATCCAGGGATGGCTGCCCGAGGCTCTGAAATACTACAAACCTGCCTCAAAGCCTGCGGCAAATACCACGACCAAGACATTCCACGTATCTTCTTCCAATACAAAGAAAACAACTTCATCAAAGAAGACAACGACTTCAAAGAAGACCACTTCGACAAAGAGGAAATAAAAGCATATTTCATTATTTCAAGTAAAAAACAATAACTATATGAAGAAGATTATCAACCCTTGGGAGGGAATGCCAGGTTACAACTGCATCGGTTGTTCGCCCGACCATCCTTTCGGATTTCATCTCCACTTCTACGAGGACGGAGAAGACATCGTGAGCCAATGGCAACCAACACCCGACTTTCAGGGATGGGTGGACACCCTGCACGGCGGGATACAAGCCTTGCTGCTCGACGAGATTTGCGGTTGGGTGGTGACACGTAAGCTCCAAACAGCAGGCGTAACGTCGCGCATGGAGACAAAATACAAGCGACCAGTGTCAACATCCGACCCCATGCTCACTCTGCGTGCGCATATCTTAGAGCAGAAGCGCAACCTCGTCACCATACAAGCCACACTCTCCGACTCCACGGGTCAGATATGCACCGAGGCCACCTGCACCTATTTCGCCTTCCCCAAGGAGAAGGCAGAACGCGACATGCACTTCAAGGAGTGCAAGACGGAGGATTAACTGGTATCTCATATCTGTTGAATATATTTATGTAACCACGAGTTCGGAACTCCCCGTTCCGTTTGCAAAACATCATTGCTTACACCTTTTAATATATAATGAGAGGTTAACTTGCCGTTAATTTCCGTTAAATCCAATCGTCAAGCGATATTTTCTTTTATTTCTTTGCATTAAATCAGAATTTACGCGCAAGGCGAGAGCAGAGGATCTGCTAAATACTTGTGGTCACGTCCGTTTTTGATAGTTAGGAAATCCTTTAATGTACAATTATCCCATCCTATAGGTATTTCTCTTTTTAGTTTCTCATTCCAAACCATATCGCCTCCACTTGACTTATAAGGCTTCCCCTCCTCGTCGGGAAAGTCAAACTTCACAAACCAGTAGTCGTAGAGCTGCTTTGCCATCGCCTCTAAATTCCTATTTATCGGAACCACCGAATTACTTCTTATCGGCGGTATCGCTTTATTGCTATTTGGAGGCAAGAAACTTCCTGAAATGATGCATGGGCTTGGTCAAGGAGTCAGAGAGTTCAAGAAAGGTGTAAATGAAATCAAGGAAGAATCGAAAGACGAGGATTCCAATGAAAATGCACCAGATGATGACTCGCAAGAAAAAAAGGAAACAATAACCTCTGACAGGAAGCAAGAAAAAGCTGATGGCAAAGGAAAATAAACAAGACCTCTTGACATTCGGCGGACATCTTGAGGTGCTCCGCCGAATGCTTTTCCGTATCATTGCCGTTGCGGGAACGATTGCCATTGTGATATTCTGCTTTAAGGATAGCACATGGAGGCTATTTTATGCTTGTGGCTGCCATCATTACACCACCCGACTTGATGACCCTCATCTTAGT
>CALZMK010000338.1 GCA_945788545.1 uncultured Prevotella sp. | reverse complement strand
TTATGACTGGTTTTTACGGAACTTATCACAAGGTACTCGTCTCGGTTGACTGTATCATATTCGGCTTTGACGAAGGTGAATTACGCGTGCTGATAGGCAAGCGCCAGATGGATCCAGGACGCGGCGAATGGTCGCTATACGGTGGATTCGTGCGCTACGATGAGAGTGTTGACGATGCAGCCAACAGAGTACTGGCTGAACTTACTGGTCTGAACAAGCTGTTTATGCGTCAGGTGGGAGCTTTTGGTAGCGTTGACCGTGACCCGGGAGAACGTGTTATATCAATAGCCTATTACGCCCTGATAAACGTAAAGGATTACGACGACGAGCTGCGCAGGCAGCACGGAGTGGAATGGGTGAACATCAACAACGTGCCAAAGATGTACTCCGACCACAACAAAATGATAGTAAAGGCACGGAAAATGATGCAGGACAAAGTGTCGCGCGAGCCTGTGGGGTTCCGCTTGCTTCCCCCACTCTTCACCCTTACACAATTACAACATCTGTATGAGGCCATCAACGGTGAGGAAATGGACAAACGCAACTTCCGCAAGCGCATCAAGGAAATGGATTTCATAGAGAAGACCGAACTCATCGACAAGACATCGTCGAAGCGCGGTGCCTCTCTCTACCGTTTCAACAAGCATGCATATAACGAGGACCAGAACTTCAAGCTCTGATCTCTCAATATATATTAAGGAGTTAAAGGAGTTAAAAGGAGTTATAAGGAGTTAAAGACACTACCAAAGATAGAATATTTGAACATACATTAACTATAAATTTAAAAGAAAGGAAAAATACTATGTTAGAGGAACTGAAAGAAAAAGTGTTTAAGGCCAATCTTGACCTTGTAAAGCACAATCTCGTTATCTTCACATGGGGCAACGTGTCGGGTATCGACCGTGAGAAAGGTCTCGTTGTGATAAAGCCGTCGGGCGTAAGCTACGACGATATGAAGGCTTCGGACATGGTGGTTGTTGACCTTCAGACAGGAAAGGTTGTCGAGGGTGATCTCAATCCATCGTCCGACACCCCCACCCACCTTGTATTGTATCGCACATTCCCCGAGATCGGCGGTGTGGTACACACTCACTCAACCTATGCCACTGCTTGGGCACAGGCTGGCAAGGATATTCCTAACATTGGAACTACACATGCCGACTATTTCCACGACGAGATTCCTTGCACCGACGCCATGACCGAGGCTGAGGTAAAGGGCGACTATGAGTTGGAGACCGGTAATGTTATCGTAAAGCGTATCAAGGATGGAAACATCAATCCCGTTCACACACCCGGTGTGTTGGTGAAGAACCACGGTCCGTTCTCTTGGGGTAAGGATGCCGACAATGCCGTGTATAATGCAGTTGTCATGGAGCAGGTGGCAAAGATGGCATACATCTCGTTCACACTCAATCCATGGACAACAATGAATCCACTGCTCGTCGAGAAGCATTTCAGCCGCAAGCATGGCCCTAATGCTTATTATGGACAAAAGAAGAAGAAGGATTAAAGAATTAAAAAATTAAAGAATTATAAATCTAACAATAAACAACAATTAAAAACTTAAAAAGTTATGGTTAAAGCATTTGAAAACTACGAAGTATGGTTCGTAACAGGCGCACAGCTCCTCTATGGAGGTGACGCAGTAGTAGCAGTTGACAGTCATTCAAAGGAAATGGTTGCCGGTCTCAATGATTCTGGTCGCCTTCCTATCAAGGTAGTTTATAAAGGTACAGCCAACTCATCGGCTGAGGTAGAGGCCATTATGAAAGCCTCAAACAACGACGAGAAGTGCGTGGGTATCATTACTTGGATGCATACCTTCTCTCCCGCAAAGATGTGGATTAAGGGTCTGCAGGCTTTGAAGAAGCCTCTGCTCCACTTCCACACCCAGTACAACGCCGAGTTGCCTTGGGACACTATTGACATGGACTTCATGAACCTCAACCAGTCGGCTCACGGTGACATCGAATTCGGTCACATCTGCAGCCGCATGCGTATTCCCCGCAAGGTTGTCGTTGGTCACTGGAAGAGCCCCGAGGCTCAGGATAGCATTGCAGTATGGTCGCGCGTTGCTGCTGCCGTTGCCGATGCCCACAACGTACGCTGCTTGATGTTCGGTATGAACATGAACAACGTAGCCGTTACCGATGGTGACCGCGTTGAGTTTGAGCAGCGTCTCGGATACCATGTTGACTACTATCCTGTATCCAACCTTATGGAATATTGGAAGCAGGTGTCTGACGAAGAAGCTGATACCCTTGTTGAGGAATATAAGAAGGCCTACACCATCAAGATTGATGAGTCGGGCGAAGAGGTATATTGGGAGAAGGTTAAGCATGCTGCAAAGGCAGAGATTGCCCTGCGCCGCGTATTGAAGGAAGAGGGTGCCACAGCCTTCACCACCAACTTCGACGACCTTGGCGAGGCTGACATCAACGATCCCAACTTCATCGGTTTCGACCAGATTCCTGGTCTTGCTTCTCAGCGCCTGATGGCTGAGGGTATCGGTTTCGGTGCCGAGGGTGACTGGAAGACTGCCTGTCTCTATCGCTCACTGTGGGTGATGAACCAGGGTCTTGCCAAGGGTTGCTCATTCCTTGAGGACTACACGCTTAACTTCGCTGCCGACTGCACATCATCTCTCCAGAGCCACATGCTCGAGGTTTGTCCTCTCATTGCCGTTGACAAACCCACTCTTGAGGTACACTTCCTCGGTATCGGTATCCGTAAGGAGCAGACCGCACGCCTCGTCTTCACATCTAAGACCGGCAAGGGTATCAAGGCCACTGTTGTTGACCTTGGCAACCGCTTCCGCCTTATCACAAGTGAGGTTGAGTGTATCGAACCGAAGCCAATGCCCAAGCTCCCCGTGGCTTCAGCCCTTTGGGTGCCGCAGCCTACATTCGAGATCGGTGCAGGTGCATGGATTCTCGCCGGTGGTACCCACCACAGCGCCTTCTCTTACGACATCACAGCAGAATACTGGGAGGATTTCGCCGAGATGGTTGGTATCGAGTATGTCAACATCGACAAGGACACCACTATCAGCGGATTCAAGAACCAGCTTCGCAACAACGAGGTGTATTACATGTTGAACAAGGCGTTGAGATAAGAATATGACAGCAAAAGAAACTATCCAGCAGGGTAAGGCCATTCTCGGTATTGAGTTTGGCTCTACCCGTATCAAGGCAGT
>CALZMK010000337.1 GCA_945788545.1 uncultured Prevotella sp. | reverse complement strand
AGCAGCAACGTGTGGCAATAGCGCGTGCCGTGGTGGGAAGACCGAGCATCATCCTTGCCGATGAACCGACGGGTAACCTCGACTCTAAGAACGGTCAGGAGGTGATGCAACTTCTCTCCGAACTGAATCAAGAGGGGACGACTGTGGTGATGGTGACCCACTCGCAGCATGATGCGACGTTTGCCGGAAGAATCATTAATTTGTTTGATGGACAAGTAGTTGAGGGGAATTAGGAATTAGGGATGAGGAATTAGGAATTATGAAATCATATTTTAAGTTTTTATCACGAAACAAGCTATATACGGCTATCGAGGCATTCGGACTGTCGGTTGCCCTCGGCTTTGTTGTCATCCTTGGGGCCTATGCCATGATGGAATACAGTGTGGGCAAGGCTGGTGAGAAGGCAAAGGAGATTTATGCCGTGGGCAGCGGCGACTATCTCGGCATGACATGGGGAACGGCTCAGGAGTTCTTCCCTTCCATTCCCGAGATAAAGGAATGGACAAGGGTCGCCACCGCCAACAATATCCCCGGGTTTATGGTTGGCGAGACGTTCTTCAAGACTGACGCATACTGCGTTGACCCGAATTTCTTTGAGTTCTTCGGATATGATGTCCGTGGATGCCGGCACGACAGGGTACTTACATCCGAGAACGAAGCCATCGTGAGCGAGTCGTTTGCCGCCAAGGCTTTCGGCAATGGCGATGCCATCGGCAAGACATTGAAATACGACACCCTCACGTTCAGGATAACGGGAGTAATGCCCGACTTCGGCAAGTCTGACATCTTTGAGCCATACGATGTGATGGTTTCAATGAAATACGCGGAAAAGCTGACGGCAAAGATGGACAACTTCGGCGAGACTGTCCCTTTCATACGACTCGACAAGGATGCCGATCCAGCCAAGGTGTCGGACAAACTGCTCGACAAGTATGTGGATTACTGGAAAGATTTTGAATATTCACGCGAGAATGACGGCAAGTTTCTGTGGGGCTCGACGATAGTGCGATTGGACAAATTATATTTCTCCACTATCTCCAACTGGAAGTTCCGCCAAGGCGACAAGAAATTGGTTGACATCCTGCTTGCCGTGGCGCTCGTGCTTCTCGTGTGCGCCATATTCAATTATATCAACCTCACCGTGGCACAAGCCGGAAAGCGCGCCAAGGAAATGGCAACGCGCCGACTGTTGGGCGAGAGCGTATGGGGTGTGGTGGTAAGATATTTCAAGGAGTCGGCATTGTTCACGTCAGCCTGCTTCATCATCGGTCTGCTGTTGGCACTATGCCTGTTGCCCGTGTTCAACGACATGCTCAAGACGCAAATCTCTCTCCCCGTGTCTCTGCTGGTATTGCTTGTCACCGTGGCAGCACTCCTTGTTATATCAACTGTTTGCGGCATCATTCCCGCCATGGTAGTGTCGCGGTTTAACCCCATCGACGTGGTGAAGGGCAGTCTCAGGATAAAGAACAAGATGTGGTTCAGCAAGGTGTTCATCACTGCGCAGGGCGTGGTCAGCACGGTTCTCATTGCCGTGGGGTTGACCATGACCTTGCAAATGCACCATCTCTACACACTTTCCTACGGCTATAACAAGGAAGACGTCATCATAGCATATACAAATGATGTAGGCTATAGCCTTGACAAGCAGATGGTTTTGGCTAACCGTCTGAAGGCCCTGCCCGAGGTAGTGGAGGCTGCACCTGGTGGAGGGACACCATTACAATGCGGTGCCAATGGTGTGCATGACGTGAATGACAAGGTGTTGTCATGGGTAGCGATGTGCCGTCTCGACTCCACAGCGATGAAGATGTTGGGAATAAAGGTGATTGAACAATACTGCGAACCAACAGAGGGAAAGGTATGGGTGAGCGAAAGCGGAAAGCGCTTTTGGGGGGTATCGGCAAAGAAACCTTATTTTGGTGTCAAGAACGGGAAACCCGAATATGAATGTTGCGGAGTGATAGCCGACTATCGTGCCGGTACTGCCTTGCCAAACGCGATGGACAAGTGTTACAACGGTATCATGGTGGCTCCCCACGATGGCTATTTTTATACAATGCTCATCAAAACACGGGGCGACCACGACAAGGCTCTTGCCGCCGTGAAGAACACTTGCAGCATGGTGACGAAAGAAGTAAGGGGGATGCCACTTGAAATGAATTGCAAATACATCGACGATATCTTAAGCGATGGACTAAAGACCCAACGCAACACGATGTCGCTCGTCCTCACCTTCATGCTCGTCTCTATTCTCATCTCTGCTCTCGGCATGTTTGCCATGTCTGTGTATTACGGTGAGCAGCAGCGCAAGCAGATAGCCTTGCGCAAGGTGATGGGAGCCACGATAGCGAGTGCCGTATGGACACTCTCGCATCGTTTCCTCGTGATGTCGTCGGTGGCTATCGTCTTGGCCATGCCGTTGAGCATAAAGGCAATGCGCCATTATCTGCAGGACTTCACTTATCAGATTCCGATGCCGTGGTGGGTTCTTGCGGCTGCAGCCCTCTTCACACTCGTCATCGCCTTCCTCTCCATCATCAGTCGCACGTTGAAGGTGGCTACCGCCAATCCCGTGGAGAGCATAAAGACGGAATGACAGGAATTAGGAATTAGGTATTAGTTAAAAATTAATAAGGCAGGCAAGTTTGCGGATGACATTCTTGTCTGCCTTGTCTTTTTTTTGTACTTTTGCATCGTTATCTCTGAAATAGACAATGAAGAAAAAAGGCAATATACTTATCATCGACGACAACGAGGCCATGCTCGTGTCGCTGAGGATGCTATTGAAGAATGTATGCGAGGATGTGCAGACATCCACCAACCCCAACGCCATTCCTACGCTCATGCGGAGGAAAAGACCCGACGTGGTGCTGCTCGACATGAACTTCGGGCGCGGCATCAACAATGGTAATGAGGGTATGTTCTGGCTCAAGGAGATAAAGCGCATGAAGCCTGATGTGGCAGTAGTACTGTTTACGGCATACGCGGATATTGACCTCGCCGTGAGGGGAATAAAGGAAGGTGCGGCAGACTTCATAGTGAAGCCGTTTGAGAACGAGGTGCTGATAGAGAAGATAAAGAAAGCTATGCCTGCCTCCATATCATCATCCCCACTGCCATCTGACGAGGTGACAGAAGCGGGGGGTACCGCTCTTCATGACATGGTGCGCAAAGTCGCTCCAACTGATGCCAAC
>CALZMK010000336.1 GCA_945788545.1 uncultured Prevotella sp. | reverse complement strand
CGAAACTTAAGTAATTATAGAAGTTAAAGAAGTTAAAGACAAATGATGAAAAGGATAATTAATATTTTGGTGATGCTGATGATTGCCATTGGCTCATCGGCACAGACAGCAAAACAGGTGCTCGACAAGACTGCCGCAGCACTGAGCAACAAGGGCGGAGTGACAGCCAACTTCACCGTCACGGGAAAGAACATAGGCAGCACCTCAGGGCGCATCTCTGTGAAGGGACGAATGTTCCAAGCCACAACGCCCCAAGCCATAATATGGTTTAACGGCAAGACGCAGTGGACATATATGAAGAGCCAAGAGGAGGTGAACGTGAGCAATCCCACCGAGGCTCAACTTCAGGCTATCAATCCCTACAACTTCATCAACATCTACAAGAAGGGATATTCCTACACGATGAAGACCGTCGGTGGAGGATATGAGGTGCATCTGAAGGCTACTGACAAAAAGCGCTCCATACAGGAGATGTATGTCACGGTAAACAAATCGACGTATGCCCCCTCGCAGGTGAAGATGCGTCAGGGCTCCAAGTGGACCACCATCAAGATCTCGTCGCTGAAGAAGGCAAATATCTCAAACGCCACCTTCACATTCCCTGCCAAGGACTATCCAAATGCTGAAATCATAGATTTGAGGTAATGAGGATTTTTTAGGCACGGAAAAAATAAAAGAAATGAATAGAATAGAATTATACAAGCTGTTGCGCCGCAACATGAAACTGAGCGAGAAGCGCAACCCAATGTTCGAACAGAACAAGTTTGGCAAGTTGTTTGCCTATTTAGGCCTTGCCTTCATGAGTATCTACTTCATCGCCATCGGCACCTTCGTAGGATGGTCGGCACGAGGAGGCGACGAGTCGGCAATCTTCATCATGATGGCATTCCTCATGATACTGGATTTCTTCATGAGATTCGGCGGGCAACAGACACCGTCGCTTCTCATCAAACCCTATCTACTCATGCCCATCAGGAAAAGCTATATCGTGGACTGCTTTATCGTGATGGCAATGATGAACTCGTACAACGTCATCTGGCTCACCGTCGTACTGCCATACGCATTCATCGTATGGTGCGGCGGACTCGGCGGATGGGAGACCATCGCACTGATTATGCTATGCGAGGCTATCGTCATCCTCAACGCCCTGTGGTATATGCTCGTGCGCACACTCGTCAACCAGAAGATGTGGTGGTGGGCACTGCCCATCGCCGTATATGGCTCGGCTATCGGCATACCATTGTTGGTGTTCGGAGTGGAAAAGGGATTTATCAAACTCGTGGATTTCATCTATGAATACGGATTCACGTGGGCTTGCGCCGCAGTGGCAGGAGTGCTCATCGCCGTGCTGTTCGTGGTGAACAGCTGGTTGTCGCGCCGACTTGCCGACTCGGAGGTGGCGGCCGAGGAAGAGAAGACTTTCTCCCCCACTACCCGATTCTCGTTCCTTGAGCGATTCGGAATGATTGGCGAATATCTGTCATTAGAGGTGAAGAGTGCCATGCGCAACAAAGCCATCCGCCAGAGATATATCCAGGGATTGGTGGTGATCACCATGCTCAGTCTGCTACTCGCCTTCACCGACACATACACCGGTGCTTTTGCCGTGAACATCTGGTGCCTCTACTGCTTCGTGTTCTTCGGAGCAGTGAATCTTGTGAAGATAATGGGGCCCGAGGGCAACTACATCGACTTCCTCTTCACTCATCGCGAGAGCATACTCGACCTGCTGCGCGCCAAGTATTATTTCTTCTGCATAGTATTGGTGTTGCCGCTGTTGTTGCTCATTCCGCCGATTGTGTCGGGAAGATTCTCGATATTGATGATTCTCGCCTACCTGTTTATCACCACTGGTGTGGCCTATGGCCTACTCTTCCAGTTGGCTGTGTATAACAAGCAGTCGTTGCCTCTCAACCAGAAGATTACGTCGAAGGGCAACTTCGAGAACTCGCTGCAACTCGTCATCGAGTTGGTGGTGTTCTTCGTCCCCGTGTTCATAGCACTTGCCCTCACAGCTATATTCGGCGACACTCTCGGATACACGATAATGATAGTCCTTGGTGTGGCTATGACTGCCGCCCATCCTTATTGGCTGCGGAATATCTACACTCGCATGATGCGCCGCAGATATGAGAACATCGAAGGATTCCATGCTACGAGATAAAAGAGATATGAAGAAAGAAGATTTAAGAATAGTGTTTATGGGTACCCCGGAATTTGCCGTGGAAACCCTCGACGCCCTCGTGAAGGGCGGATACAACGTTGTGGCAGTAGTGACACAACCCGACAAACCAGTAGGACGCCACGGCAGTGTGCTCCAACCCTCACAGGTGAAACAATATGCCTTGGAACACGCACTGCCAGTGCTGCAACCCGTGAAGATGAAGGACGAAGAGTTTGTCAACCAACTGCGCTCTTACAATGCCAACCTGCAGGTGGTAGTGGCATTCCGCATGCTGCCCGAGGTGGTGTGGGATATGCCAGAATACGGTACTTTTAACGTCCACGCCGCCCTTTTGCCACAGTATCGCGGCGCCGCCCCCATCAACTGGGCAGTAATCAACGGCGAGACTCGCACCGGTGTCACCACCTTCTTCCTCGACCACGACATCGACACAGGAAAGGTGATAATGCAGTTGCCCTTTGACATCCACGACGACTACAACGTGGAGGATGTGTATGACGGACTTATGCACCTCGGTGCCGACATCTGCATAAAGACTCTCGAACGTATCGTGGAGAGCGACGGTCATCCCGAAGCTATCCCACAGGAGGAGTTGATGACTGCCGGTGAGACTCTGCTTCCCGCCCCGAAGATTTTCAAGGAGACATGCGAGATTGACTGGACGAAGACATCCAAACAGGTGTATGACTTCGTGCGTGGACTGAGTCCATATCCAGGGGCATGGACCACCCTCACCGATGGCAATGGCAAGGAAACAGTGCTGAAGATATACGCCACATCAAAGGTGGCTGACGGCAACAACGGAGGAGCCGCCCCCGGCACATTCATCGTCGAGGGCAAGCGTCTGCTTGTAGCCACAGGCGACGGTGTCGTGCAACTCGAAGAGGTGCAGTTGGCAGGCAAGAAACGCATGAAGGCACAGGATTTCCTCAACGGTATGAAAAAACTGGTAAGATAATATAATAATTCAGGAATTCGTACGTTTGTTATTATAGAAATGTAAAACAAAAAACGGATTGCCTAT
>CALZMK010000335.1 GCA_945788545.1 uncultured Prevotella sp. | reverse complement strand
GTGGGTATGGGACAGGATGCCGAGAAGGTGGGCACCTACAAGGAGTTTACCGAGAACGTGCTTCCGCGTGTCATCGAGGATGGATACAACTGCATCCAGGTGATGGCTATCCAGGAGCATCCCTACTATGGTTCGTTTGGTTATCACGTCAGTTCGTTCTTCGCTCCTTCAAGCCGATTCGGTACTCCCGAGGACCTCAAGGAGATGATTGACACTGCCCATAAGAACGGTATTGCCGTCATCATGGACATCGTTCACTCGCATGCTGTGAAGAACGAGGTTGAGGGACTTGGCAACCTCGCCGGCGACCCCAACCAATACTTCTATCCTGGCGACCGCCACGAGCATCCGGCTTGGGACAGTCTCTGCTTCGACTATGGCAAGGACGACGTGATGCACTTCCTGCTCTCCAACTGCAAGTACTGGCTTGAGGAATATCACTTCGACGGATTCCGTTTCGACGGTGTCACCTCAATGCTCTATTACAGTCACGGACTCGGTGAGGCCTTCTGTGGATATCCCGACTACTTCAACGGACATCAGGACGACAATGCCATCTGCTATCTCACTCTTGCCAACCTGCTCATCCATGAGGTTAATCCCAATGCTATCACTATCGCCGAGGAGGTGAGTGGTATGCCAGGACTGGCTGCCAAGTATGAGGATGGCGGATATGGCTTCGACTATCGCATGGCGATGAATATCCCCGACTACTGGATAAAGACCATCAAGGAACTGAAGGACGAGGATTGGAAACCGAGTTCGATATTCTGGGAGGTGAAGAACCGCCGTCCCGACGAGAAGACCATCAGCTATTGCGAGAGTCACGACCAGGCACTCGTGGGCGACAAGACCATCATCTTCCGACTCATCGATGCCGACATGTATTGGCATTTCAAGAAGGGCGACGAGAACTTCATGGCCAACCGTGGTATAGCCCTCCACAAGATGATTCGCCTCGTCACCGCCTCAGCCATCAATGGAGGTTATCTCAACTTCATGGGCAACGAGTTCGGACATCCCGAATGGATCGACTTCCCGCGCGAGGGCAACGGATGGAGCTATAAGTATGCACGCCGCCAGTGGAACCTCGTGGATAACAAGGAACTCTGCTATCACTATCTCGGCGACTTCGACAAGGCTATGCTCAAGGTGATCAAGAGCGAGAAGAACTTCCAGAAGACTCCCGTACAGGAGATTTGGCACAACGACGGCGACCAGATTCTGGCATTCAGTCGTGGCGACCTTATCTTCGTCTTCAACTTCAGTCCCAACCGCTCGTTCACCGATTATGGCTTCCTCGTTCCTACAGGTTCATACGACGTGGTGCTCAACACCGATGCAAAGGAATTTGGAGGCAACGGACTGGCTGATGACTCAATCACACATGTCACCAACTTCGACCCTCTGTATGTCAACGACCGCAAGGAGTGGCTTAAGCTCTATATACCAGCCCGTTCGGCAGTGGTATTGAGAAAGAATTGATAGAACATTAAATCTATAATGTATTATAGTAACAGATATCGTGAAAATGGTAGCGCAACCGTCATCAAGGCGGTGTGCGCTATCGTTTTTTTGCTCTTCGTGGCAATATATGTGTTTTTCTATCAGGAAGACACACTCGCGCTCACCCAGCATGTTCTCAGTGGTGGCGCAACAATGTATTCGCGTGTCATTGGTGGCGGCATCATTACCATTGTGCTCGCACTATTGCATTTTTCAGTGGCAAAGCTGATGCAGAGAAAACCTCTATGTATTTTTGCCCTGTCGTGCTTCCCCTCGCTTTATATCTTGGCGATGCTCACCGACTTCGACTCGTCGAGGTCTCTTTCCCCATGGGGGTGGTGGGCTATTCTCATGCCATTGGTGGGGCCGATATGGTGGGGATTGGTGTATTTCCTTGGCGAACTGCTCCGCTATCGCTATCCCGACAACTCTCATGAGGAAGGATATATGGCAAGGACGTTGGGATGTAATTTCTTCATCCTTGCTGCCATGATGATTGGGGTGGGGCTGACCACTACCTCCAATGATGTCACACATTATCGTCTGCGAATGGAGCGCCTGCTCATGCATGGCGAGTATTCCAAGGCACTTGAGGTGGGAAAGGCCAGCGACAAGGCCGATGCCAGTCTCACTATGCTCCGTGTTTTTGCCCTTGCCCACGAGGGACGACTTGGCGACGAGCTCTTCAAATATCCCGTGCGTGGAACATCTGCCTCCCTCGTTCCCGAACTTGCCGACGGTAAGATGCTGATGCTTTCGCCCGACTCGGTATATCGCCTTCTCGGAGCCATACCCCGCAAGGGTCAGACATCCCAAGCCTATCTCAATGCCATCATAAAGAGCGGACAGGCCACCAAGGCAGCCATCGAATACCAACTATGCGGAATGCTCATCGACAAGAATCTCGATGGCTTTGTCAGTCTTCTCATGAAAACTCACAAGATTGACGATTCCCTACCTCGTCATTACCGCGAGGCACTCATCCTCTACACCCATCGTCGCTCATCCCCCAAGGTGGTATATAGCAACACCGTGATGGACACCGATTATGACGACATGCAGCGCCTTGAGGCAGAGACAAAGTCACCCGGCGAGCGTCGCATCCAGGTGTATAAGCAATTCTCCGGCACATATTGGGAATACTTCGATTATCGCCATTAATTAGGAATACTTCGATTGCCGCAATTAACCCGCCTCATCCGCCCGCCGTTGTAGGGTCTTACCTCGTGTAAGACCGCCCCCATAATGCGTTAACCCTTCACCCTACACAAAATCGCTATAAGTGATTGTGTGTCAGTACTTTAGGTCGATGTAGGGTTGCTCCAACCCTACATTACCCTACATTCACCCTACACAAGGTATAAAGCTATGCTTTATGACATCTAAAGCTATGCTTTAAGCCATCTAAAGCTATGCTTTAGGCCAACGGAAGCTATGCTTGATTGCTCTGTCAAGTAATGACAGAAGCTCAGCCAAAGAGATGACAGCCGACTGCCCTCCTCATGACAGAGTGAACTAAGATACTTGGGAGAGTCAATACAGATACTTGGGAATGACA
This sequence comes from uncultured Prevotella sp., assembly GCA_945788545.1. The sequence goes on along the minus strand of CALZMK010000335.1, from coordinate 150 downwards.
ATAATGTAGGGTGAATGAAGGGTTGTGTAGGGTTGGAATAACCCTTCATTGTATTAATATTCTGTATATCAGCGAGTTATACTGTATTTATGAAGGGTGAAGGGTTGACGAGCAAATTCCTCGGCATTTACGAATATTCAAAAAAATCTC
>CALZMK010000334.1 GCA_945788545.1 uncultured Prevotella sp. | reverse complement strand
TCAGCGTGCAAAGTTAGCAAGATTTGGCGAGAGTAGCAACTTTTATACGAAAAAATTTGGTTTTTCCATATTTTTGCAGTAAGTTTGCACCCAATTTACAAAAATGTTGCCTGGTAATATGCTACACCGACTGACAGTTTTGCTCCTTTTGACCTGTATTGTCATGGTCGCCCGACCATCCACCACGGGTTCGTCGCCAAGGATAAAATACCCTGGCGGAAAGTGCTATGCATTCCGTGTGCAACTGCTCGACAAGCGCGGTTGCGGATATTCACTCGACAAACCCCGACAGTTTCTATCTCATAAGTCGATAGAGCGTCGCCGTCGTTTGGGCATAGCCATGGATTCCACCGACCTGCCCGTCAACATCCACTACATTCGTCAGATCTCATCCGACGAGATACACGTCATCGGCACAAGCAAGTGGAACAACACAGTGCTCATACATTGCTCCGACACATCATATTTGCAGAGGATAAGGCGACTGCCATGTGTCAAGTCGGCCACAAGGGTGTGGACTTCTCCCGACAGTATAGACGCCAGGGTGAAGCGCTCCAAGAAAAACCGCGACGGATTCAACCCCTGGGACTCTGTATATAACGTTGCCTACGGTCAGGCCAAGGCTCAGATAGAGGCATTGGGGGGCATACGTCTTCACGACCAAGGCTACCGTGGCGAGGGCATGACGATAGCAGTACTCGATGGCGGCTTTGCCGAGGTTGACCGCAAGCAGGTGTTCAAGGATATCGACATCAAGGGTGTGAAAGACTTCGTATATCCCGCATCGTCCAATTTCTACAACGAGACCGACCATGGCACCAAGGTGCTCTCGGCAATGGCAGTGAATGCTCCCGAGGTGTATATAGGCACCGCCCCGAAGGCTTCGTATTGGCTGTTGCGATGCGAGGACCAGCAGTCGGAGCAACCCGTCGAGGAGGACTACTGGGCAATGGCAGCCGAATTTGCCGACTCCGTGGGCGTGGATGTCATCAACAGTTCGTTGGGCTATTATGAATACGACAATCACTACGGCGACCACCCCCTGTGGCATCTCGACGGGCGAACAGCTCTCATATCTCGCACGGCGTCGATGCTCGCCGCAAAGGGCATCATCCTCGTCAACAGTGCCGGCAACAACGGCATGGGACCTTGGAAGAAGATCACCTTCCCTGCCGATGCCCACGACATACTGACCGTGGGGGCAGTGACTGCCGAAAACAAGAATGCACCATTCTGTGGTGTGGGCAATACTGCCGACGGGCGCATCAAGCCCGATGTTGTCGCCCTCGGCAGTCCCACCGTCCTCGTGTCGTCACGCGGCACGGTAATCGAGGATATGGGCACCTCGTTCTCCACTCCCCTCGTATGCGGTCTTGTGGCATGCTTGTGGCAGGCCCTCCCCACGCTCACTCCCCAACAGATTATCGAGTTGGTGCACCTCTGCAGCGACAATCATCCACATCCCGACAATATCTTTGGTTATGGCATCCCCGACTTCTCCAAGGCACTACTCATCGGCAGGAAGGGACTCGCCGTGACTTCATCGGAAGGAGGTGACAAATGAGACACAACACCCACGAGTCGCCGCGCCACTACTCCCTGATGGAGCTCAATCGCATGGTGCGCTCCACATTGGAGGATTACATGAGCGACCAATATTGGTTGGAGGCAGAGATAGGCCAGATTGGTGAAAACCGTGGTCATTGCTATCTCGAGTTCATCCAGAAGGCCGAGGGCTACAACACTCCCGTGGCAAGGGCACAGGCTCGCTGCTGGCGCAATGTGTGGGGCTCGGTGCGCCCGTATTTCGAGCACACCACTGGTCAGACGCTTGCTCCGGGCATGAAGGTACTCGTTCTTGTGCATCCCGAATTTCACGAGGCATTTGGATTTTCGTGGATTGTAGATGACATCGACCCCCGCTTCACCCTCGGCGACATGGCTCGCCGACGTCAGGAAATTATCCGACAACTGAAGGCAGAGGGAGTGTTCGACCTCAATCGCGAACTGCCCCTGCCGCTCTTTACACAGCGCATTGCGGTGATATCATCGAGCACGGCAGCGGGATATGGTGATTTCTGTCGCCAACTTAGTGAGAACAAACGAGGATTCCATTTCTCCACCACCCTCTACGAAGCTCTCATGCAGGGCGAAGGCGTTGAGAACAGTATCATCACCGCCCTCGACAAGATTAATGCCAAGATAGAAGATTACGATTGTGTGGTAATAATAAGAGGTGGCGGAGCCACGAGCGACATGGCGGGATTCGACTCCCTGTTGCTCGCCGAGAATGTTGCCAACTTCCCCATCCCCATCATCACGGGTATCGGGCACGACCGCGACGAGTGCATCCTCGACATGGTGTCGCATACGAGGGTGAAGACTCCCACCGCGGCAGCCGCCTTCCTCATAGATCGACTCGAACAGATAGCCCTCCGCATCGACGATGCTGCCGACAGGATTACCACCTATGTGCAGCACCGCATGGAGATTGAGAATATCCGTCTCTCCCGCGCAGCAGAGCGCATACCCATACTCTTCTCACTCGTAAAGAGCAAGCAGGAAAATAAACTTGAGGCACTCAACCAGCGAATGCTCCACAGCATAAGGCGCAGCCTCGATCACCATGATAGTGATATCCGCGCCATTTCAATGCGTATATCTCCTGCAATCACAAGGCTATTAGAACATCGCCGTCACGCACTTGATATACTTGAGCAGCGCACAAAGTCGCTCGACCCCACCCTACTGCTTCAGCGCGGCTACTCCATCACCCTCGTCAACGGTCATGCCCTCCGCTCTCCCTCTGCGGTAAAGCCTGGCGACCTCATCGTCACCCGTCTTGCCGACGGCACAGTGAAATCTATAGTAAACGAAACAAAAAAAACAAAAATATAACACATCCTATGAAATACGAAGAATCAATAAAGGAACTGGAATCCATCGTCAGAAAAATGGAAAACGACGAACTCGACATCGACACTCTTGGCGAACAGCTCAAACGTGCACAAGCCCTCATCAAGTCATGTCGCGACAAACTAACAAAAACCGACGAGGAGATTAAGACCATCCTCGCCAGTGATTAACAACGGGACTGTGGACCACTCTTCCTCTACTCCTGCTCCACTATGACCCCAATAACCAAATAACTTCCGTTCAAAGGCTTTGAATGGAGATACAAAAGCTTCGAATCTCCGTTCAAAGCTTTGGGATGCACATACAAAGC
>CALZMK010000333.1 GCA_945788545.1 uncultured Prevotella sp. | reverse complement strand
TTCATCTCTGCCCCAATAATTATACTCCGTCTTCTTCCTCGTCTTCCGACATGGTGTCGAGATTTACATCGCGCTCCATCGACATGTTGCCATTGCGGTCGATCTTGATGAGGATGGGGATGTATTCGTCGGTGTTGGGATGGGACACGCTTGCGGCAAATCGCAGCAGACCGCCTTCTGCCTTGTCGAACACCAAGCCTTCGAGGATGCCGGTGTGGCGATAGTCATTGTCGAGGAATGAGTCGAACGAGGCCTTGGTGAATGTCTTTTGGAAGAAAACACCACCATTGGCGCGTGTGATCTTCAACTCGATGACATTGTCGTAATATGCCTGTCCGGTCTCGTCCTTCACCATCGCAAGACTGTCGTCGGGAGCGCGGTGGACGAAACATGTCATCTCACTGCCGCCAAGGGATGTCTCGGTTGTCTGGTTGTATTCCTGCATCTTGATAGGGGCTGCAGGTTCCTTCTTCACCTCCTTGCGGGTGATGATATTGTCGCTTTTCTTCTTCTCGCTACATGCCGTCATACCGATTGCGGCAATGGCGATGCAAAGGGTGATTGTCGTTTTCTTAATCATATAATTATTATATAATAAATGTAATATTGCTGCAAAGATAATGTTTTTTTTCCATTAATAGGACAAAAAAAATATAATAATAACGTTTTTTGACACTGAATAAGTGATTTTTGGGAAAATTATGCGTATATTTGCAGCATAATAAAAAATATATTGAATATGGAAAAGCAATATCATATAGAATTTCCCGAATTGATGAAGGGGAAGAAAGTGATGTATGTGCATGGGTTTGCCTCGTCGGCACAGTCGGGAACAGTGGCATTGCTGCGCCAACTGATGCCGAATGCCGAGGTGGTGGCTGACGACGTTCCGCTCGTGCCGCAAGAGGCTATCGAATTCCTGCGCAAACGATGTGAAGAGGAAAAGCCCGACCTAATCATCGGTTCGTCGGCTGGAGGCATGATGACCGAACAGCTCTACGGATATGACCGCATACTGGTGAATCCCGCCTTCCAGATGGGCGACACGATGGGGAAGCACGGTATGATAGGCAAGCAGACTTATCAGAACCCCAGGCGCGACGGTGTGCAGGAGTTTATCGTAACCAAGGCACTCGTGAAGCAGTTTGCCGAACTCACCGAACAATGTTTTGCCCCCGAGAGCGAGAGCGCTGAGGAGCAGGCGAGGGTGTGGGGACTATTCGGCGACAACGACCCGCTGGTGCACACCTTCGACCTCTTCCGCGAGCATTATCCTCAGGCGGTGAAGTTTCATGGTGAGCACAGGCTCATCGACAGTGTAGCTATACACTATCTCGTGCCGGTGATAAGATGGATAGACGACAGGCAGGAGGGTAGGGAGAAGCCGGTGCTGTATATCACCATCGACGCCATGCGCGACAGCTACGGCAAACAGCGCTCGAACATGCGCAAGACATTCGAAATGCTCATCGAGACATACGACGTGTATTTCGTTGTGGCGGCTCCCACCAACGAGCATGACTATATCACACAATCGCAGTTGTGGATAGAGGATGCCATCAGTGCACCGGCATACGACCGAGTCGTGATGACAAACAAGCCCTCGCTGCTGCTCGGGGACTTCATCATTTCGACAACAGAGGAAAAGGGATTCATGGGTACGTGCATACAACTCGGAACTCCTGACTTTAAATGCTGGGAGGACGTTGAGACGTACTTTATGAGAATTAGGAATTAGGGATTAGGAATGAGGAATTATTTCATATTATTAATCGCACTTCTCTGCATGGCATGTGCCGATGACAAGAAGAACGGGAATGACGCTGCCGAAAATGCGGCGACGGATGATATTCCTATGCTCGTGAGGGACATAAGGAAATGCTCGAAGCTATATACCTCGGAATATAATATCCGCAAAATAGTGACTTATAGCGACGAACCCCGACTCAAAGGCAAAATACTCGGACATGAGGTGGATATGAAAATGCCCGTGGGAGACAGAAAAATCGCTATCCCAATGAATGTCACGCTAAAAGGATATATCGACTTCTCGGATTTCTCGGAGAAAAACGTGAGACGCGAGGGGCGTCGCATCATCGTAACCTTGCCCCCGCCGCAGGTGGCAGTAACTGCCAGTAAGATAGATCAAGCGGGCGTCAAGGAATACGTGTCAATGATGCGCTCACGGTTCTCGGACGCCGAGATGGCTGAGTTTGAGAAGCAAGGCCGACAGGCAGTTGTCAACTCCATACCGCGTCTCGACATCAAGGAAACGGCTGCCGTGAATGCCGCCAAGATACTTATTCCCATGATTGTGAAAATGGGATATGACGAGAAGGTGATTACGATTGAAATGAGGAATGAGGGATTAGGAATGAGGGATTAGGAATGAAAAGATGGACTAAGATATATGTGACGCTGGGCCTTGTGGCGGTGATTGTAGTGGCAGGGCTCGTGTGGCGACTCATCGACGAGGTGAAGGACGCCAAATTGGAGGTGGTGAGCGACAACAAGATTGACATCTCGCCCGAGGTCGTACAGTCGATAAAATCGATTGGCGAATGGGAGTTCCTGTCAATTGCCGACGAGGAGATGGTGGATACAATCAGAAAGGGCATCTTCTCCGACGATCATCTCGTAAGGATATATTATGGGCAGTTGAGCCTTGGTGTAAACATGCACAAGGTGGGCCCCCGATGGATAGAAGCCGTGGGCGACTCGGTGACGGTGACAATGCCCAAGGTGGAGTTGCTCGACAATGATTTTATCGACGAGGCCCGCACAAAGTCGTTCTATGAGAGCGGAAAGTGGTCGGCAGCCGACCGCGAGGCCATGTATCGTAGGGCATACGCATTGATGAAGAAAAATTGCCTGAACGCCAAGAATATTCGTGCTGCCGAGACGAATGCCGAGGCTCAGATGACTAATATCATGAAGGGCTTGGGCTTCAGGGCAGTCACAGTGAGATTTGATAAGAAGAATACACAAACACAATAATTTTTTTTTAAAGTATGGATACAATTAGCCTGTTTTTTTCTGAGATTAGTTCAGCCCTGTGGGGATGGCCGATGATGATAATGCTGCTCGGCACCCACTTGTTTCTGACGATAAGATTGAAGTTTCCGCAAAGGAAGATATTCACTGCCATCAAACTCTCGGTGAAACGCGACCCCGGCGCCACGGGCGACGTGTCGCAGTTTGCCTCGCTTGCCACGGCATTGGCTGCCACCA
>CALZMK010000332.1 GCA_945788545.1 uncultured Prevotella sp. | reverse complement strand
AAACTTCAGAATCTCACGAGCTTCAATCTCGATGTCTGAAGCCTGTCCCTGAACACCACCGAGAGGCTGATGAATCATGACACGGCTGTGAGGCAAGCCAGAACGCTTTCCCTCAGCACCTGCCACGAGCAAGACGGCTCCCATAGAGGCTGCCATTCCAGTGCAGATGGTTGCTACATCAGACGTTATGAACTGCATGGTGTCGTAGATGCCGAGTCCGGCTGTCACAGAGCCACCAGGGGAGTTGATATATATAGAGATGTCTCGTCCTGGGTCGCAAGAGTCAAGATAGAGCAACTGTGCCTGAAGGGTATTTGCTGTATAGTCGTCTATCTGTGTACCGAGGAAGATGATTCTGTCCATCATCAGTCGTGAGAAGACATCCATCTGTGTCACGTTCAGTTGTCTTTCCTCAAGGATATAGGGATTGAGATATTGACTTTGGAAGTTCATTGCCAAACGGCTCTGCACCTTCATCACATCGTCAAACGTCTGGCCGTTCATGCCAAGATGTCCTGTAGCGAATTTTCTAAAATCGTTATTCATAAATTATTATTTGTTTTTTCTATTCTTACCAATCTTTCTCGCATCTATTATATAAAGGTGGAATTTCTGCTGTCGTTAACCAAGAAAAACAGACAAATAATTCCATATAGAAACAAGAGCGCAACGTTAGTTCTACAAAATTACAAAGAAATTCTATAATCCCAAAGAAAAATCACAAAGATTTTTGCTAAAAAAAATTAAAGGAGAAGAGAGAAGCATCTTTTCCCACATTTTTCATGTTTCTTCTTCTATAGCAAGCAGCATATTTCAGAGAAGGGTGAAACTGATTTTTTGAAGAGGAAAAACAATCAATCTTCTTCGAAAGACAATCAATCTTCTTCAAAAAACAAGCTATCTTCTTCGAAAAACAAGCTATCTTCTTCGAAAAACGAGCTATTGCTTGTAAGAAAAAAAGTGTCCGAACTTCTCAGCCCAGACACTATTTTTAATATAAAACAATTGTATTTGAAAAATCTAATTACATCTTTCTTATTTGTATTTATTTCACCACAAATTTCTTTCCGTTGATGACATAAACACCCTTTGGGAGACTCTGGAGTTGCCCTTCTTCTGCCACCTTCTGACCTCTGAGATTGTAAACAGAGCCAAAAGGAGCAGTAACAACACGACCATCAGCCTCTACCTCCTGAATGGCAGAAACAGCACTTCTTCCGAAGGAGAATGCCACCACTGGGCGCACACGAATCGGACTTCCTGTCTGTGTATCGTTAACTGTGAAGTGGTCGGCTTCGTTGTTGAAGAAGAGGTCCCAAGACTTATGATACTCATTGCCCTCATGAGTGGTGTATGTTCTCTCGGTATATCCGATGCTTGCAGAACGCCCAGGGAAGGCAGTTACGATGCTGGTCAGAGAAGGCCAGTACACCTCTGGTGCTGTTGCTCCATTTTCTCCTGGCTCTCCAGCATTCCAGTCTTTATAGAACCATATATTCTGTCCCTGACTCTTGCTCTTTCCTACGAAATAAGCGTATTTTGGCACCGTGATGCCAGTATATGAACCGAGGAAGACATACTGGAAGGCATTGTCGTCGTTAGAAGGTATTTCTCTACCATTGGCGTCAACAGCATTGATAACCCACTTTGTGTATGGCAACTTTGCCTGCTGACCTAATTTTCCTGGCACATTTTCATAGTCACGGTCGGAGGTAGTGAACTTCTCCTTGTGTGCCGACATGGCATAATAGGCAGGATGAGAGGTGTTGTAATTTGCAAGGGCTTCTTTCTCGGCAGCTGTTACGCCTACTGGCAGATAACCTTTTATAAGGTAAGGATATCCGGCGCGTATAAGTATTCTCTTGCCATTTTCATCAACATTATACTCTTGGTCGGCTGCATTAATCTTCTTGTGATTCCATGCCACCTCAACAATCTGGTTGTTCACAACCTGATAGTCGTTATTGGCAATGTCGCAACGGTTTGGACAGAAGTCGAGATAGATAGTCTTCTTTGGAACATCACGTCTCACACGTGTGAGAGTGGTGATATTCGGCACAAGCTTCTGCCCTTGAGCAAGTACCTTTGCCGATGACTGTCCGAAAGGCAAGTATTGCACCGTTCCGTTTTTCGCCTCTACTCCGAAGACCTTCATAACATCTTCATCTGTCATGTCGAAAGGCACACAGAAAGAATACCAGTCGGTTTCTGCATAGTGAGCAACCTCTGGAACTTCGAAAGCAGGATGCTCAACACCTTCCATCTCCACCGGATAAGCGAGCACAAACTGATGCCAGCCACGGTAGTCCTTATTATATATGGTGGTGTTGTAAGATGTGCCAATGCCGTTGTCATAGAAAACGACATCGGAGTTTCCAGAAGGGTTCACCCTAAGATATGCTGTGTTTGCTTGATCTTGAAAAATGGTATTATAGCTCCACATTCCGAGGTCTGACTGGCATTGTCCGTCCCAAGCTCCCCAGAGATATCCGTTAGAAGCCTGCTGGTATGCTCTGACATATTCCTCTTGCTTCGGCCACTGCAGAATTTTCCCGTTAGCATCCTTTGTCTGCATCTCGTCAACCAAAGAATACTTTCTGGTGGGGTCGGTGTAGCGGGCAAGATTTGTAGCGTCAATATCACTTGGCCAGTGAAGGATACCCATATTTGAATATCCAGGACGGATATTTGAACCAACAGGGGTATGCCCACCATTGCCACAGCATAATGCAGAGTCGAATGCATCTTTCTGACATTCCGGAGCGGTATAAGAGAGGCAGTAAATCTCCTTTATCTGTGTGTCGAGCAGGAACGCTCCAGTGCCAATAAACTCAAGTCCGGCAGGAAGGGTAAGACTATTCTCACCATTGTCAATCACCTCTCCCCGACCATTGCCGTTGGCATCTACCGCAGTGGTGGTGTAACGCGTGATGGCATAGTCGTTATTGAAGGCATTGCTCTCTATTCTCTTGATGTTTCCAGGAATGCAAACAGAGGTAAGGCCTCCCTGATTCTTCAAGCAATTTGCAGGGATGGTGTGCTGAGAAGCGTCTAATGGAAACACGATATTGACAAGAGAACTCCATTCTCTCATGACACGAGAGATAGCCATATCCTCTGGATGATAGTCATTACCATTTCCGAAGAGAGCGTCTGAAAGGTCGATGCTGCGGATATCGTTGGCATTGTTCAAGGCACCCACCTTTCTGCTATATATGTCTTCATATGTCATG
>CALZMK010000331.1 GCA_945788545.1 uncultured Prevotella sp. | reverse complement strand
GCCACGTTCACTACAAGGTCGTTGTCGTGTACATGCTCTCCTACTACCTCTCCTGCATAAACCTCGTCGCCTGGATCAATGAAGAACTTACCACGATCCTGCAACTTGTCGATTGAGTATGCATATGCCGTACCATTCTCCAAGGCAATCATCGAACCTGCCACACGCCTTGCGATGTCACCCTTGTATGGCTGGTATTCCTTGAAGCGATGAGCCATGATAGCCTCACCCTGAGAGGCGGTGAGCACGTTGGTGCGCAAACCGATGATACCACGCGAAGGAATGTCGAACTCGATGTTCACACGGTCGCCCTGCGACTCCATAGATGTCATCTCACCCTTGCGTCGTGTCACCATGTCAATCATCTTCGAGGCAAACTCCTCGGGCACGTTGATAGTCATCTCCTCAATAGGTTCGCACTTCACGCCGTTAATCTCCTTGTATATCACCTGCGGCTGACCCACCTGCAGTTCGTAACCCTCACGACGCATAGTCTCGATGAGCACAGATAGATGAAGCACACCACGTCCGCTGACCACCCACTTGTCGGTGGAGTCCTCAAACTGACTAACCCTCAATGCGAGGTTTTTCTCCAATTCCTTCTGCAGTCGGTCGTTGATATGACGTGAAGTGACAAACTTACCCTCACGTCCGAAGAAAGGCGAGTCATTGATAGTGAAGAGCATCGACATAGTCGGTTCGTCGATAGCGATAGGAGGCAGCGGTTCAGGATTCTCGAAGTCGCAGATAGTGTCGCCAATCTCAAACTTCTCCAGTCCGATGATAGCGCAGACATCACCACACTGCACCTCCTGCACCTTCTTGCGGCCCATACCGTCGAATACATGCAGTTCCTTTATCTTGGTCTTTTCAATCTTTCCGTCACGATGCGAGATAGATATATTCTGTCCCTCCTTCAAGGAGCCACGATGCACACGTCCCACAGCGATACGTCCGGTGTAGCTCGAATAGTCGAGCGACGTGATGAGCATCTGTGGTGTACCCTCGATTACCTTCGGAGCAGGAATCACCTCCACAATCTTGTCGAGAAGATAAGTGATATTGTCTGTAGGTTTCTTCCAGTCCTCGCTCATCCATCCGTTCTTTGCCGAACCATATACCACGGGGAAGTCCAACTGGTCCTCAGTGGCGTTGAGCGAGAACATGAGGTCGAACACCATCTCATACACCTCCTCGGGGCGGCAGTTAGGCTTATCCACCTTGTTCACCACAACAATGGGTTTGAGTCCAATCTGCAGAGCCTTCTGCAGCACGAAACGCGTCTGCGGCATAGGGCCCTCGAAGGCATCCACCAGCAGCAGGCATCCGTCTGCCATATTGAGCACACGCTCCACCTCGCCACCGAAGTCGGAGTGTCCCGGAGTATCAATGATATTGATTTTTGTTCCTTTCCAATTGATGGAGACGTTCTTCGAGAGGATTGTGATACCTCTCTCGCGCTCCAGGTCGTTGCTATCCAATACTTGTCCGCTGAGGTCCTGTCCGTCACGGAAGAGGTTGCCCGCGAGCATCATCTTATCCACCAAAGTCGTCTTACCATGATCGACGTGTGCAATAATTGCTATGTTCCTAATATCTTGCATTTTTTTCTCCTTTATAAACAATCCCGCAAGCCGAATTGGTCTGCGGGATTGATGTTTTTCAGCTTCCTACTTACTTACGGAGTCCGAGAGCCTTGATAATCGCACGATAGCGATTGATGTCGCGGTCGTAGAGGTAGTCGAGCAGAGCGCGACGCTTACCTACGAGCTGGGTCAGGGATCTTGCAGTAGTATAATCTTTACGGTTCTTCTTCAGATGTTCCGTCAAGTGGGAAATACGGTATGAGAACAATGCTATCTGGCTCTCAGCAGAACCAGTATCAGTGTTAGACTTTCCGTATTGTCCAAAGATCTCTTGTTTTTTTGCTTGATCTAAATACATAGACTTTAATTAATTAATAATGTTAAAAATACGTTGTTTTGCAAAATGCGGGTGCAAAGGTACGAAAAAAGAATGAGAAATGAGAAATGAGAAATGAGAAATTTGCCCACAGTCGGAGTATTTAACCTTATTTAACCGATTTGTGCAACAATTCCTAATTTCCTCATTCCTAATTTCTCATTCCTCATTCCTAATTATTTAACGACCTTGCGTGTCTTATTGCCTTGCTTGATGATATAGAGTCCCTTGCCATTGAAATTATCGAGGCGCATACCATTGATGTTATACACCTTGACAGGAGCATTGGCATCATCCATCTCCACACCCTCGATGCCTGATGAAGCAGCCACACTAATCGGGTTGGTATATACAGTGAGGTTGGGGAACTTCTCATTAAGCATTGCACCAACGACATTCTCGATTGGTGAAGACAGATTGAATGTAGTGACACCATCTTTCAGGAAATACTCGTCATCCACATATAATTCCTCACCTGTGAGTTCGCCGGTATCCTCGTCATACCATGGAGAACCAACAAACCAGCGGTATGTTGTGGCAGTACCGTCAATCTCCTTCTCAGCAGAAAGGTCGATAACACCGTTTTCGATGGTGACGTCGATAGGCTGCTGATTGCCATACTGATACTCCTGATATAGTCCTGGTAGGGGCAGAGTGCTAAAGCGGAACTTGTTCATATCGATATGCACAGCTCTCAAGTCTCTTGCCTTTGACAGGTCAATCGTCTCAAGCTGGTTGTTGGTCAAGAATATCTGGTTGAGCGACGGCAACTTGCTTACATCGATTGTAGCCAGTTGGTTGCCCGCAAGATTGAGATCCCACATATTACTATTATCAAGCTTCACCTCAGTCAACTGGTTTTTGGCAAGATAGAGCATACCCAAGTTCTTAAATGCCGTAGCATCGAAAGATGTCAGTTTGTTGTTGTTCATCGACAACAAAATCAAGTCGGCAGTATGGTCGCCCAAGTCGATAGACTCAAAGTTGTTGTTGTCCAACTTCAGCTCAATCAAGTTGTGTCCACTTGGCAGCTTAATCTCCGAGATACCAGCATTGTCAATATTCACGAGAGCCAACTGAGTCATGTTCGTGAGGTCAACATCAGCCAACTTTGCATTAGTGAGGTTGAAGACATAGAGAGGCGCATCTTCCTTGTAGGCATACACAGCACATTCGCGTCCGGCGTAAGTCTTCACATTCAATTTGTTGAGGTTATCATCTACAGAATATGTAGCCAAACCGACGCCACCACCCTTCCAGTCGATGCAGATAGTAGTAATATCATGTG
>CALZMK010000330.1 GCA_945788545.1 uncultured Prevotella sp. | reverse complement strand
AACGGAAAAGCTTCTTTCCAGCCTGCACTTCGACTTCTTCCAGTTGCTCGATGCCGTGACCATTGCCCGCAGCCGCAGCCATATCGTGAAGTACTACGACACGAAGGATATTGGCGAGTTCCCCCAACGTCTTGTCCCACTGTCCCGCCGCCCGAGTCTTACCGACCTGGACAGTGCCATCAATTTCAGCGACATAGCCGAACAGCTCAATTCTCTCAATCTCTCTATCTATACCCCGTCGCTCTATCTTTTTGACAGTGCCAAGGGTACCTATTCGATAGACTATGAAGGAGAAGGACTCTCCATAGACGGCAGGGAGAAGGGACTACGCAAACTGATGGCCACCAATCTGCTGAAACGCTTGGAAAGTTCTGTCAACTCTTTCCGCCTCACACTGACACGTATCAGTGAGTATATCCGTGAGACCATCCGCGTGATTGATGAATATGCAGAAAAGCATGGCTCAGCCTCTGTGGATGCTTTTGGAATGGTGGCAGAGGCGGATTTCGAGTATGGCGACACCGATCCCTTTGCCACAAAGAAATCAAAGATCAGTCTTGCCGACATGGATTATGTCAGTTGGCGCAGGGATTTGTCGGCAGACCTCGAATGCTTAGAGCTCCTGCTGCTGATGCTGAGGGACATCACCCCCATGCACGACAGCAAACTGCAGATGCTCCTCGCTGACCTGAAGGACAAGTTTGAGCATCCTATAAACGGAGACAACAAGAAGGTGTTGATATTCACAGCCTTTGCCGACACTGCCAATTATCTTTACGAACAACTGGCAGGCACCATCAAGAACGACTGCGGATTGAACTCGGCATTGATTACAGGTTCCACCGAAGGACGTTGTACCATCAGTAAGTTCCCGATGAGTTTCAACAATATCCTCACCTATTTCTCGCCGCTGTCCAAAGACCGTGCCGCCATCTTTCCCGAAGCGAAGGAAGAGATTGACATACTCATTGCCACCGACTGTATCAGCGAAGGACAGAACCTGCAGGACTGCGACTACCTCATCAACTACGATATCCACTGGAATCCCGTCCGCATCATACAGCGGTTCGGACGTATCGACCGTATCGGCTCGAATAACAAGCAGATACAGTTGGTCAACTACTGGCCCGACATGGAACTGGACGACTACATCCAACTGAAGGGACGTGTGGAGAGCCGGATGAAAGCCACCATCCTCACGGCTGCCGGTACGGGCAATCCGCTGAGCATCGGCGAAGAGGCAGACCTTGAATACCGGCTCGGACAGTTGAAGAAACTGCAGAATGAGGGGATGGACATCGAGGACATGGACACAGGCATCAACATTATGGACTTGGGACTCAATGAGTTCCGTCTTGACCTGTTGGGCTACCTGAAGGAGCATCCCAACATAGAGCACGCTCCCTTCGGTCTGAATGCCGTGGTGGGCAGTTCGTCTCTTGCCAAGCCAGGAGTGATGTTCGTGTTGAAGAACAGAAACAATTCCGTGAACATCGACCATAAGAATCTGCTCCATCCGTTCTATATGGTTTATCTTTCTGACGACGGAGAAGTGCTTTGTGACCACCTGCATCCCAAGCAGTTGCTCGACATCATACGTGCAGTTTGCCGTGACAGGACGGAGTACGACCACGCACTTTGTTCCGCCGTAAACCGAGAGACCAAAGACGGACGGGACATGAGCCACTACAGTCAGCTGCTCCATGCTGCCATCGACAGCATCGTGACCATCAAGCAGGAGTCGGACATCGACAGCCTCTTTTCCGAGGGTGAGACCACTGCCCTTCGTGGAGAAATCACAGGGCTTGACGACTTCGAGTTGATAACCTTTTTGATTATTAAAGAGCAACAACAATGATATATAAACACGACAACTAAGACAACAAAGACAATAAAAATAAAAAAGTTGTATCAAGTTGTCAACGTTAAAAGAATATGATATGACCTACGAGGAATTAGAGATATTGATAAAGAATGACGAGCACCGCCAGTTGGAGTTGAAGAAGACGACAGGCGAGCTGAAAGACGGCATGCATTCGGCTTGTGCCTTTCTGAATACCGAAGGTGGATGGCTCATCTTTGGAGTGACACCTTCGTCCTTGAAGATACTGGGTCAGGAAGTGACGGACAACACCCAGCGTGAGATAGCGCAGGCCCTGAGTTATTTAGAGCCGCAGGTGGATGTGCGTGTGGAATATGTTGATATTCCCGACCGTCCCAACCAGAAAGCGATAGCCATGCATTTCAACGCATGGTTGTGGGGAAACATACCCTACACCTACCATGGCTGTCCTTATTATCGGGTGGAAAGCACTACCAAGGAAATGCCTCGCGATATGTTCGACCTGCGCCTGCGCCAAAGCAAGCCCGATTTCTTCGCTTGGGAGCGTCAGCCTTCCGATTTCAAGGGTATTGACTCGCTCGATGAGAATTTGATTCGTGGTGTGGTACGTCTTGGTGTGGAGCGTGGACGTATGCCGGAGAGTGCCATGACCGAACCCATCAAGGACATTCTGGATAAATGGAAACTGCTTGACGGCGACAAACTGCTGAATGCAGCAACGGCCCTGTTCACTAAAGAGACAGGTATGTACCTGCAACTCTCTATCAGTCTGGCACGTTTCCGTGGCACTGACAAGAACGAGTTCATCGACTCCCAACAAGCAGAAGGCAATATCTTCGTGCTGCTCAACGAGGCGATGAACTTCTTCCGCAAGCACCTCAGTATGCACGGCAAGGTCGTCGGTCTGATTCGTGACGAGTGGTTGGAGGTGCCTGCCGAGGCATTGCGCGAGGGTATCTTGAATAGCCTATGTCACCGCGAGTGGGGTCGCTATTGTCTGCCTGTCTATTTGGCCATCTACGACGACCGTATCGAGATTACCAATACAGGCTATCTCGTGCCTCCCCTTACGGCTGAGAACATCACCCAGCCGCATAGTTCAAATCCCCACAACAAGCTCATCGCCAATGTGCTTTACAGCACCTCATATATTGAAAGATGGGGTTCGGGCGTGAAGCGTATCACCGATGCCTGTGCCTATCGTAATGTTGAGACTCCCATATGGACAACAGACGGTTATTTCGTGACTGTGACATTCAAAAGGCCGGATTATAATGCGAATGTCCCAATAAATGTCCCAATAGATGTCACTAAAGATGTCCCAAAAGATGACACAAAAGACAATAACCCGATAAAAAGCGATTGGAGTTTCGTTGCACTTGCCGAAAGATTGCCGAAAGGTTGCCGAAAGGAGGT
>CALZMK010000329.1 GCA_945788545.1 uncultured Prevotella sp. | reverse complement strand
ACAAGGTGGGCGAGACAGCCAACTTCACAGTGAGGATCCTGCGCTCCAACACTCCTATCGAGAATGTTGAGGTGGAGTATGAACAAGGACCGGAGATGTATCCCGTGGGCGGAACAAAGAAAGCCACACTGAAGAATGGCGAGATGAAACTGTCGGGCAAGATGACAAAGCCAGGTTTCTATCGCGTGAACGTCAAAACGACTATCGGCGGTAAGGAATATCGCAACACTTGTGCTGCGGCATTCTCTCCCGAGAAAATACAGGCTAACGCCGAGTGTCCAGCAGATTTCGACGAGTTTTGGTCAAATACTATCGCCGAAGCCCGCAAGGTGGATCTCGACCCACATCGCGAACTGTTGCCCGAGCGTTGCACCAAGGATGTGAACGTATATGAGGTGAACTTCAACAACAACGCATGGGGTAGCAAGATATATGGTATTCTGTGCGTACCGGTAAAACCCGGGAAATATCCTGCATTGTTGAGAGTGCCAGGTGCCGGTTGTCGTCCTTATGGTGGCGACGTATGGATGGCCTCACAGGGTGTCATCACCTTGGAGATTGGTATTCACGGCATTCCAGTAACTATGAAACAGGAAGTGTATGACCGATTGCACAACGGTGCTCTCAGCGGATATTGGGAGGCAAACCTCGACAATCGCGACAAGATGCCCTACAAGCGTATCTTCACCGGAGCTATCCGCTCCATCGACTATATCGCTTCTTTGCCCGAATGGGACGGCAAGAAATTGGGAGTCACTGGCAGCAGTCAGGGTGGTATGCTCTCTCTCGTGTGTGCCGGTCTCGACAGCCGCGTGACATGCTATGGAGCCGTTCATGCAGCCATGTGCGACCACACCGCCTCGCTCAAGGGCATTGCCTGTGGATGGCCACATTATTTCTATTATGAGAAGAAGCACGACCCGGTGAAGGTGAAGAACTCCGGATATTTCGACGGTATCAACTTCGCCAAGCGCATCAAGTGCAAGGGATGGTTCTCGTTCGGATATAACGACGAGGTGGTGCCCCCGACATCGGCATGGGCAACATACAACACCGTGACCGCCCCGAAAGAGATGAGTCTTTATCAGCAAACTGCCCACTTCTGGTATCAGGAGCAGTGGGACGAATGGGTGGCATGGCTGCTTAAAGAATTAAAAAATTAAAGAATTAAAAAATTAAAGAATTAAAGAATTAAAAAATATACATATAACCATCATGAGTGATTTTAATGAAAGAGTGGCAGCTCTGCGCAAGGCGCACGAGGAACTGCTGAGCAAGCCCAACAAGCCATCGGCTAAGTATAACGGCATTTATGAAAAGTATGAGAACCCTATCCTCACAGCGGCTCACACACCGCTTGAGTGGAGATATGATTTCTGTGAGAAGGACAACCCCTACTTGATGGAGCGTATCATGATGAATGCCACACTCAACTCGGGTGCTATCAAGTGGAATGGCAAGTATGTACTCGTTGTTCGTGTTGAGGGTGCCGACCGCAAGAGTTTCTTCGCCGTAGCAGAAAGTCCTAACGGTATCGACAATTTCCGCTTCTGGGAAGAGCCCATCACTCTGCCCGAGGATGTAATCCCTGCAACCAATGTATATGACATGCGACTCACAGCCCACGAGGACGGATGGATTTATGGCGTGTTCTGTGCTGAGCGTCATGACGACTCACAGCCAGGCGACCTCTCGGCAGCTACTGCCACAGCAGGTATCGCACGCACAAAGGACCTCGTCAACTGGGAGCGTCTGCCCGACCTGAAGTCTAAGAGTCAGCAGCGCAACGTAGTACTTCATCCCGAATTCGTTGACGGCAAGTATGCCTTCTACACACGTCCTCAGGACGGATTCATCGACACTGGTTCGGGTGGCGGCATCGGTTGGGCTCTTGTTGACGACATCACCCATGCCGAGGTCAAGGAAGAGAAGATCATCAACGCCCGCCACTATCACACCATCATGGAGGTGAAGAACGGCGAGGGTCCCCATCCTATCAAGACTCCTAAGGGATGGCTCCACTTGGCTCACGGAGTGCGCGGTTGTGCCAGCGGTTTGCGTTATGTGCTCTATCTCTATATGACAGCACTCGACGACCCTACGAAGGTGATTGCACAGCCTGGAGGTTATTTCCTTGTTCCCGAGGGCGAGGAGTATATCGGCGACGTAATGAACGTGGCATTTGCCAATGGATGGATTGCCGACGAGGATGGCAAGGTGTTCATCTACTATGCAAGCAGTGATACAAGAATGCATGTGGCAACATCCACCATCGACCGTCTCGTTGACTACTGCTTCAATACTCCCGAAGACGGATTCTTCACAGCCAAGAGTGTTGAGACAATCAAGAAACTTGTGGCAAAAAACAGAAATCTATAACATTAATTTATGTGAATAGCGGAGATAATTCCGCTATTCACAATATTATCTACTGATAACCAAAATTGAATATTTAACATGTCAAAATTATCTGAAAAAATTGGCTATGCATTAGGTGATGCCGCCGCAGGTGGTATCACATGGAAAATCATGTCAATAGCCTTTCCCCTGTTCTTCACAAACGTATTTGGATTATCATTCGCCGACACAGCGTCCTTGATGCTTATCGCCCGAATGTTCGACGTATTCACCGACCCTATCATGGGTAGCTTGGCCGACCGCACTCAGTCGCGCTGGGGCACATATCGTCCATGGCTTATCTTCGGTGCCATTCCCTTTGGAGTAATCTTTGCGTTATTGCTCTATACACCCGAGTTGGGTTATACAGGCAAGCGCATTTATGCATATACACTTTATCTGCTTATGATGGCGGCATATACCATGGTCAACGTGCCTTATGGTTCGTTGCTCGGTGT
Organism: uncultured Prevotella sp.; assembly: GCA_945788545.1. The sequence continues at coordinate 407 of CALZMK010000329.1, read as the reverse complement.
GATGACTGATGATGACAATGAGAAAAACCAGTTCTCGTCGTTCCGTATGGTAGGCGCCTATGCCATGGGATTCGTCACATTGCTCTCCTTCCCCTATCTGCAGAAGATGGTAGGTGGAACCGAGTCACACCAGTATGCCATACTTGGTGCCGGATTCGGTATCTTGGCAGCAGTGATGACCCTTGCCTGCGGACTAATGACAAAGGAGAGACTCAAACCGAAGCGTGCTGAGAAGTTCTCGTTCAAGCAATTTGTTGACCTATTCAAGAATAAACCATGGATCTACCTCACACTAATCGGTGTGTGCACCAACTTCTTCAATGGTTTCAGATATGCCGTTGCGGGATATATGCTTACCTACTGTCTTGGTGGCGAAATCACCGTAAATGGCCTGATTATCAATTACA
>CALZMK010000328.1 GCA_945788545.1 uncultured Prevotella sp. | reverse complement strand
ATATCCTACTATTCCACACATAAAATTTGTATATAATGTTGTTTTCGAGTGCAAATTTACGGCTATTTTTCCATTTATACAAGAAAATCGGAATAAAATAATCAAAAAGTTTTGGATTTAGATAAAAAAGCATTAATTTTGCAGAAAAAATAAAAGGATTACCCCTATTTATTAAATATGAATACCAATAAATACTACAAGATAACTATTGCCATCATATCGATCATGACAATGATTGCATGTGGCGACAATGCACACAAACATTCAAGGAGCGAAAAGCAAACCGAACGGCTGTCCCTGCTATACGACTCCATCGGATATGCTGACGAAAACTACCTACGCATATGCGACAGTTTGCTAAACAATACCCACGACAGTCTCGACTACTATGAGATTTTCGTGGCAAAGGGTGGACATTACACAATATCCAACCCTGCCGACTCTATGCTATTTTTTGCCAACAACACCATCGCCTTTGTTGTGAGACACAAAGACAAGAACGAGCGACTCAACGGCATCGCCAGCAAGGCCTATTCGCTGAAAGCAACGTATTTCCACCAATTGCGACAGAACAACGACTCGGCGATTGCCCTGTTCAAGAAGGCATATGACTATGCCATGCAGAGCGACTACATGCAATCGGCTGCCGACATGGCTGCCAACACGGGCGACGCATACATATTCAAGGACGACCTGCCAAAGGGAGCAGAATGGTATAGAAGAGCGTTATATCTTGCCGACTCGCTCAACCTGCCCGAGAAATCCACGGCAAGCATATACATGGGTTTGGGACGTATCTACACCCAAATGCAGGACTACACCACGGCACGCGAATTTTATGAGGACGCCGAAAAGCGGTATGACATCATGCAACCCAACATGAAAATCTATTTCCTCAACAACTACGGCAACTTCTACTATTACCAGCACGACTATCCCAACGCACTGAAGATGTTCCTGAGAATGAGGGACGAAATTGTGACGCAGCAAGGCGCTGAGGGCAATGATGCCAGCGACATCAACCTATGTCGCATCAACCTTGCCGACGTGTATCTCAACCTGGGCAATACAGACAGTGCACAGGTGCTCGTGGAAAAATGCGAACCCTTCTTCCGCAAATATAACATCGAGGCAGCCATCTATTATGCCAACACCATAAAAATTGGCATTTGCCTAAACAGGAAAAACCTCGCTTGCGTGAGAAACATCATTGGCGGCGAGCACTACCACTACCCCATCGAACGTCCGATAAAAAGAATAAGAGCAAGATACATGAAGAATTACTATATCATGACGGGTAACTATGACAAGGCACTGGAAATCATCGAACAATCGCGCAACGAGGAAGACTCGCTCGCTCATAACAAGATGAACATGCGCGCCGACGAGATTATGCTGAGATTCACTGCCGACACCCTGAAACTGCATCATCAGATTGCCATCAACAAGAAGAACGACGAGATGAACGCCGCCTACCTCACCATCTCCATCGTCATCCTGCTGCTCATCATACTAACACTCGGGACGGCATACCTTATTATATATATACGCAAGAGAAAACTGCAGGACCAACTCAACATCATCAACCTCAGACTCGAGAATGCACGCCAGCGCATTTCGCCTCACTTCGTGTTTAATGTGCTCAACCAGCAAATAGGCAACCATGATGACAACGACAACACTCTTGTGGAGATATCGAAACTCATTAGATACAATCTCGAACTGATGGGAAAGTCGTACATACCACTCACCGAGGAAATGGAGTTTGTGGATCACTATATTTCCATACAGAAAAAACTCATTGGCAACACAATGCATTACATCAAAGACATCAAGGGCGACATCAAGCACACAATAGTGCCAGCAATGATTGTACAGATACTTGTGGAAAACAGTGTGAAGCACGGATTGAAAGCCATTGAGGGTGAAAAAAGGCTCACCATAACAATATGGAACGACAACGAGACTACCAGTATCACCGTTGAAGACAATGGACCGGGATTTAACTGCTGCCAATACAGTGAATCATCCACCTCGACAGGACTGAAGGTGGTGAGGCAGATTATCGCTCTCACCAACAGCAACAACAAGGAGAAAATAGGATTCGCCATCAGCAATATCACCTCGCCAGATGGCAACATATCCGGTTGTAGGGCTACATTGACAATACCAAATAATATTAAATACATTACCAACAACACTGATTTTGCAAAATGAGAACTATTATCATCGACGATAACAAGGCCTCAATAGAGACGCTCACCAAGAAACTGAAGAGCTACAAAGACATAGAATTGTGTGGCTCTACCGGGACATGCAGTACGGGAATACACCTTGCGGCTGAGATCAATCCCGAGGTGATATTCCTCGACGTTGAACTGCCCGATCTCTCGGGGCTCGAGTTCCTCATGCAGCTCGACAATATCGTGAAAGGATGGTGCCAAGTGATTATGTACACCGGACACCCGGGATATATGCTACCCGCATTCCGACTCAACGCTTTCGACTATCTGATGAAACCTGTGGACGAAAGGGAACTGAAAAACGTGATCACCCGACTGAGGGAAAGACGACTGCGCGATGAATCGCCCTTGCGCTCATTTGCATCAAGCAACATCAGCAAGGACAAGCTATTGCTCTATACATCCACATCCGACTTCCGGCTTGTGCATATCCAAAACATCTGCGCCTTCCAATATAATCATGAAATAAGACAATGGGAAGTGATAATTGCGGGAATGACCGACCCTCTGCGCATGAAACGAGGCACCAAACGTGAAGCCATACTAAACATAGCTCCACGATTCGTGCAAGTAAGCCAAAAATTCATTGTCAACGTGGATTACCTGATAGAAGTATCCGACAACACATGCGTCTTCTATCCTCCTTTCGAAAGAGTGAAACATATCAAGGTGGGAAGACTCTACCGCAAGAAGCTCACCGAGAAGTTTAACGCAATTTAATGCGTCTCACTTCTCGTTGAGTGATGCAGTGCGCACTCTCGACAACGTTTCGGGAGTCATCTGCAACAAACTGGCTATATATACCAATGGTGCCCTCAACACCAATTGGGGTTGGGTCTTCACCAGTCGGGAATATCTGTCCTGTGCCGGTGCGAACCTCAGCATGTCGGCCTTTATCTGACTCTGTATAAGCGACTCCTCGAGTATCTTGCGATAGAGTATCTGAATGTTCACACTGCGCATGGCAATCTGCTCGAGAGCCAACTTGGGAATGGCAAATACCACAGTGTTCTCGAGAGCCATAATCTG
>CALZMK010000327.1 GCA_945788545.1 uncultured Prevotella sp. | reverse complement strand
GAAAGGCCTCAAAGCCAACAAACTGAATATTAATAAAACAGAGGCAAGTACCTATATAATAAGTACTTGCAGGATTGACAAATGAAGCATACTCGCATTGAAGAAGAAAAGGCAGTGGTGGAGCAGATGATACGTCTGTATTGCCGGAAATACGAGGGGCATGACGAACTATGCCCAAGTTGCAAGGAACTGTTGGACTATGCCCACAGCCGACTAGACAGATGCCGTTTTGGCGAGCAAAAGCCCACATGCAAGAAATGTCCTGTGCATTGCTATCGACCAGAGATGAAAGAGCGTATCAGAATCGTTATGCGATGGTCGGGACCAAGAATGATTATCTATCATCCTATTGCAGCTGTCAGACACCTCTTACGTGAGATGATCCATAGACATTAAATACGAGCAATACTTGCTGAGCAGATTAGCCATAGGAAGGTCACCTTTTGCGTAACGTTCTGCATCAAGGGGCAACACCCTTTCCCTTACTTTCTTCTTGCCTTTGAACAGTGCATTAAGGTAGGGGATGCCGTTCTCCTCAATGATACATGCATCTGTGAAGAACTGTGTAAGGTCTTCTGCATCATAAACTATGGAATAGCTTGGACGCTTAGCACCGGGAATGTCTTCGCGCAGTATGTTCTTGGCGACTAGGTCCTGCAAGTCACGTATAGCAGTGTCTTTTGAACACTTCGCCAGTGTTGCCCAGTTTTTTGAGGTTATCTTGGCTTCATAGCCATCGAGAAAGAGGTTGAGCATCTCTGTCTGCCGTGCTGTCATTGACACGGATGATGCTTTCTGCCAGAAGAAACTCTTGTTGAGTATAGTAGTGACTGTAGCCTCTGCATCGTCGAGGGCATCTGACAACTTTTGCATATACCAAACCAACCAATCGGTGATGTCACCATCACCACGCTGTGTCCGCTCCAAAACATCGTAATAATGGTTCTTGTCTTTATTGATTTGAGAAGATATGTTGTAGAAGCGAAACTCGCTCTTCTCTCCACGTGCCAAGAGCATATCTGAAAGGATGCGTGCCATGCGTCCATTACCGTCCTCAAACGGGTGTATGCAGACAAACCAAAAATGAGCAATAGCAGAACGGATAATGCTACTAACCTGCTCGTCGCTATCAAACCAATCAAGAAACTGCCGCATCTCGCTCTCCACACAATCTGGGGAAGGCGCAATATAATGAACCTTCTCACGTCCCCAAATGCCGCTGACGATTTGCTCCTCATTAGTACGATACTTGCCGACCTCTATCTGACTTCCCTCGCTAAAGCCAGATGGGAAGAATGCCGATTGCCAGGCACACAGTTTCTCTTTACTGATTGGCTGGTCATAATTCTGAACAGCATCAAGCATCACACTCACAACTGAGTCAACATAATGAGAAGGTGCCGTCTGCCTTACATTCTCAATGCCCAATTTCCTTGCAATAGAAGAACGGACCTGCTCCACATTCAGGCGAATGCCCTCTATCTCCGAGGAATAAACTACGTCGAGAGTCATGTTTTCTGCCATAGCCCTCAACTTGCTGTCGAAACCAAGCGCACTTAACCGGCCATAAAGCATTCCCTGCTTGCGGCATACCTGTTCTTGTAGGAGCGACACTCGAGAATCGTCCCAACGAAAACTTGTCCAATTATCTCTTTCGTGTATATACATTATACTCTATTTTATGTCCGTGCGACAAAATACATCAAATATCGTCGCAAATTATGCGGCAAAATTACTAAAATATTGTCGAATGACCAAATATTTTGGGATAATAACGCATAATATGCGACGATTTTATATCAATCTTTTAAAAAAGGCAAGCACCCATAGAAAGGATGCTTGCCTATTATTTAAAGCATCATAAACGACTGGATAGCATTCATACACCTGCTAATTGACAATCCTTCAAAAATTTACGAAAGAGGCAAGTGCCTGTTTGTTAAGCACTTGCCTCTTATCTTATTAATTTTCAGTATCTAAGGATTACTCCTCGACAGCAGCCTGTGCGGCTGCAAGACGTGCGATTGGCACGCGGAATGGAGAGCAGCTGGCGTAGTTCATGCCTATCTTGGCGCAGAACTTAACTGAGCTTGGCTCACCACCGTGCTCACCGCAGATACCGCAGCGGAGGTTCTGGCGAACGCCACGACCCTTCTCTACTGCCATCTTGATGAGCTGGCCTACACCGTTCTGGTCGAGAACCTGGAATGGGTCAACCTTAAGAATCTTCTTGTCGAGATATACGGGCAAGAAGCTGGCAATGTCGTCACGAGAGTAACCGAAGGTCATCTGAGTGAGGTCGTTGGTACCGAATGAGAAGTACTCTGCCTCAGTAGCGATGCGGTCGGCTGTGAGGGCTGCACGAGGAATCTCGATCATAGTACCGATCTCGAACTCAATCTCTACGCCATACTCAGCGAATACCTCCTTGGCAGTCTTCTGGATAATCTCCTTCTGCTGCTTCAACTCATAGAGGATACCGATGAGCGGAACCATAATTTCGGGCTTCGGATCCTTGCCTTCCTTCTTCAACTCGCAAGCTGCAGAAAGGATGGCGCGAGTCTGCATGGCTGTAATCTCGGGGAATGTGATACCCAAACGGCAACCACGGTGACCGAGCATTGGGTTGTTCTCGGCGAGAGAAGCAACACGACGCTGGATAGTGGCGATGTCAACACCCATCTCATCAGCCATAATCTGCTGACCAGCGAGATCGTGGGGAACGAACTCGTGGAGAGGTGGATCGAGCAAGCGGATGTTAACTGGACATCCGTCCATAGCCTCGAGGATACCCTTGAAGTCGGCCTTCTGATAAGGCAGCAACTTGGCAAGTGCCTTCTCGCGACCCTCAACAGTCTCAGAGAGAATCATCTCGCGCATAGCGACAATCTTCTTGTCCTCGAAGAACATGTGCTCAGTACGTGTAAGACCGATACCCTTGGCACCGAAGTCGCGTGCAACCTGTGCGTCGTGTGGAGTGTCGGCATTGGTGCGAACCTGCAACTTGGTATATTTGTCGCAGAGGTCCATCAGTTCCTTGAAGTCACCGCTGAGTTCAGCAGCCTTTGTGGGAACTTCACCTGCATATACCTGACCGGTAGTACCGTTCAGAGAGATGTAATCACCTTCCTTATATACAACACCGTCGATTTCAACGGTCTTAGACTTGTAGTCAACATTGATGCCACCGGCACCAGAAACGCAGCACTTACCCATACCACGAGCCACAACGGCAGCGTGAGAGGTCATACCTCCGCGGGCTGTCAAGATACCCT
>CALZMK010000326.1 GCA_945788545.1 uncultured Prevotella sp. | reverse complement strand
TGTCGAGCGTCATCCTCGGTGTGATAATGCTGACTATGGGTCTTACCCTGTCGGCTGACGACTTCCGAATACTGTTCAGCCGACCTTGGGACATATTCATCGGAGCGTGCGCCCAGTTCACGCTTATGCCGCTCATAGCCTATGTGCTCACGGTAGTGTTCGGACTCAATCCCTATCTCTCCATCGGTATCATACTCGTGGGCTGTTGCCCTGGCGGAGTGTCGAGCAATATCATGTCGTTTCTGTGCCGTGGCGATGTGGCATTCTCGGTGGGCATGACCACTGCCTCCACCCTGCTGGCTCCGTTTATGACACCCCTGCTTGTATGGTGGCTTGCCGACACACGCATCGAGGTGGATACACTTGGTATGTTCCGCGGCATATTGCTCATCACGATTCTGCCTGTGACGGTAGGATTCTTGGTCAACCGTTATGCCAGTCGTCACCATTGGTATGACGACGTGAGGCAGATGATGCCGGGAGTGAGTGTCACGAGTCTTGCCCTCATTGTTGGAGGTGTGGTGTCGCAGGTGAAGCCCCAACTGATGATTCACGGCATGGGCCTGTTCCTGCTCATGCTTGCCGTGGTGTTCTGCCACAACACTCTCGGATATGTTCTCGGCTATAATGTGGGTCGTCTTTTCCGCTTCTCGCTTGCCAAGAAGCGCACGATATCCATTGAGGTGGGAATGCAGAATGCAGGTATGGCCACAGTGCTTGCCACTGCCTTCTTTGCCAATGATGACATACTCGCCCGCACTCCCGAAGCCATACTCTGTGTAGTGCCGTGTGCCATCAGCTGTGCCTACCACTCCATATCAGGTACCATTCTTGCAGGTTTGTATGTGAGATATGACGAACGTACCCGTAAATCCAAATGAACAGAGCTAAGATAGAGATTTGACTTATGTCCAAAATTCATTTTTGCCTGTTGGTGTCATCTCTCCGCCGCACTTGGGACAGCTGTGGAGATTCCATCTGCGGATGTTCATACTGCTGCATTGGGGGCACAGACGTCCAGCCTCACTGTTGAACGAAGGGGCAACCTCGCCGATTATTCCCCCGACAACAATGTTCTGGACTGTGTGGCAGTCGCAACATTCCATCGGTATTATCTGCTGTTGAAACAGTCCGCGACCCTCATACAGCTCAACCTCATAGCCGCACGACTTGCATCTCAGAGTCTTCTTTCTTGACATGTTATTGGTATTACAAGATGATACTGCTATCTTATGAATAGACAGCAGTATCATCCATAATCGTTTACTCCGCGGGTGCCCACTTGCAGCGTACTGGAGATACGATGGCACCCTCAGCCTTCAACTGCTTCATGGCGGCATCCACTTCCTTGCGGTCGAGACCGCTCAGTTCTGCAATCTTACCTGCGTTGAGAGGCTGGCCAGCCTCTTTCATTGTTGCCAATACTTTTTCTTTTGCGTCCATAATAATTTGATTTTTTGTTGTTAATGATATCCGATACGAGTGTAAGTCCGCTTGCTGCAGCCTGCTTCTTAATTAGACAATCGCCTCTATCAACGTGCGCCCATTCAGCACCACTGGCGGCAGCAGGCCTGACTTCTTTGTCTTGTTGAAGCAGAAGCTGAGGAGATAGCCTTCTTGCAGGCCGAAGTATTCAAGATAACGGCACAGTTGTTCCTCTCCACGCTCATTGTAAGCGTTGCCACGCCAAATCTTCAGTTCTACAACGTACTGTTTGCCGAGGTAATCAACCACTACGTCCATGCGGTCGTTGTCGCGTGTCTGCTCTTCGATATGGTAGCTGCCTATCCCATTGATTACAGGACGCAGATAAGTAAGGAATACTTTGCGTGCATCGTTCTCTATGAATTCAGTGTCGTGATCCATCTTGTAGGTTTGGTTCATGTGAACGACAAAACGCTCCAAGAGGTGAGCCATGTCTATGATGCCGTCCTTGATGAATTGGCTTTTGTCAACCATGCCCTGTTGGAATATAGGCAAATTCTCTTCCTCGCTGAGAAAGAGATTATAAAGACGAGTCTCCATGATTCTGCATGCCACGGCTATCTTGCCATTCTTATTGACAATGTAGTTAAACATGGATGCCATCTGAACATACTTTTCGTCAGGATTATATGACTTCGTTTTTCCTGAAAAGAGTATTCCCTTTAATATCTGCTTAAGTTCAGGATATTCGTCTAACTTCTTAATCATATTGTCAAAGAGGGTGTTGCGCTCCATCAATATTGCATTTACGGCTTTGAGGACTCCTTCCTTATCCCATGAATACTGTTCTGCATCGATAATCTGACATATGCGGCTCACGAGGAACGGATAGCCGGAGGTATAGTCGCGAATCATCTGAGCCACAGCCTTTTCGTCAAAGTCCAATCCATGGTCGGCCTTGTATTCTGCGAGCATTCCCGCTATGCCATCAGCCGAAAGGCTCATATCGACATCAAAAGGAACGGCAATATTCCATGGGCTATTATATTGGTGCTGATCCTCGGGACGCATTTTCAGTTTGAGGTTCTTAATGTCGTAAACGCCTGCAAGGATGATGGACTGGAATGTGGGAACGACATTCCGTCTTAGGTACATTCCACGAAGAAGACCTAAGAATTTTATGAAAGACACATGATTACCAGCTTGGTCCACCTCGTCGATAAGAAGCACTAAAGGTTTCTTGTTGCGATGGCAAATAGTGCTTATAAAATCAGCTAATTCCATCTCTGAGCATCTTTCTCTATGTGTACCGTAGAACGATTTGATTTCATTTCCAGTCTCTTCGTCAAGACCTTCTAAGGATACCCATTTAAACTGCTGCACCAAGAGCCACACAAACATAGAATAGAGTTTCTCCTCATCAGCAAATGTGGAATCGGAAATTCCTTCAAAGCTGATTTGGAAGATACAATATTCATCAGTGAGGCGGTTACTGATAGCCTCCAATGTGGTGGTCTTGCCGTACTGTCTGCCACGGTTGATACAGAAATATTCACCATTGGCAACCATCTTGCGGATGATTTCCAGACGCTCGGTGATATCTACCATATAGTGCTCATTCGGGCGGCAAGTGCCCGCAGTATTGAATCTTTTCATTTCTTATGCATGATTTTAATTGGCAAAGATAATAAAAATACTCTATATATGGATAATTAGTGCGTGATATTTACGGGAATTTAACATTGCTTACTAATATCTTTTTGAAGTGTTCCGTATAAAGCGCTTCATTTTATTCTCATTCTTATCCAAATAGACCTCGGTATCATCTGCCAGAAGAAGACAAGCAGGCGGT
>CALZMK010000325.1 GCA_945788545.1 uncultured Prevotella sp. | reverse complement strand
TATTTATCACTATATTTTTTGCCCACGTATGGCAAATGTTTCAAATATTTTTAGATTTGTTTCATCGTGTGGATTTTTTTTATTAATTTTGCAACGGAAATTGTAGTAAATCGTCACCGTCATCCGTCTAACTTAAAAAACATTATTAAAAAATATAATATTATGGCAACAAAAGATTTAAAGAAAGAGTATGCCTTTGAGGGCACGACATTGAACGGATTCCTAATGCTGTTCGTCACATTATTGTTAATCTTCGGATCTATCGCCATGGGGATATGGGCGGGCATCGACGATGTGCCGGCGGCTATCGTATTGGCTGTGATACTGTTTATCACGGGACTGATATTCTGCGGCGGATTCCTGCTGCTCGAACCGAATGAGGCGCGGGTGCTGCTGTTCTTCGGAAAATACAAGGGAACATTCACGCGCACGGGTTACTTCTGGGTGCATCCCTTCCTCACCGCCAAGAAGCTCTCGCTCAGGGCGCGCAACCTCGACGCCGAACCTATCAAGGTGAACGACAAGACGGGAAATCCCGTGATGATCGGTCTGATGCTCGTGTGGAAGCTCAAGGACACATACAAGGCAATGTTCGAAATCGACTCGCAGACCATAGCCGGCGACCCCGCCAAGAACGCCAATGCCGTGGGCACAAATGTGGCTGGAGTGATGCAGGCATTCGAGAACTTCGTGAAGATACAGAGCGACGCCGCCCTGAGAGAGGTGGCGGGCAAGTATGCCTATGACGACGAGAACGACAGCGACTCGAACATCACGCTGCGCGACGGCGGCACAGAAATCAACCAGCAACTGGAGCAGAAGCTCGACGAGCGACTCTCGATGGCGGGCATTGAGGTTGTGGAGGCACGCATCAACTATCTTGCCTATGCTCCGGAGATTGCCGCCGTGATGCTGCGCCGACAGCAGGCAAGTGCGATTATCTCGGCAAGGGAGAAGATTGTGGAGGGAGCCGTGTCGATGGTGAAGATGGCTCTCGACAAATTATCCAACGAGGGTGTTGTCACTCTCGACGACGAGAAGAAGGCCTCGATGGTGAGCAACCTGATGGTGGTGCTCTGTGGCGACGACTCAGCCCAGCCTGTGGTTAATACGGGAGCGTGAGGTCCTTGGGATTTCTTATTGAAATCCCAAGGAAATTAAAAAATTAAAGAATTAAAAAATTAAAGTTTGGCTGCGCATGAGCGGTTTTACATGAAGTTGACACGGAACTGCGCTATGGTTTTTATAGACCACAGATTAACACAGATTGGCACAGATTAAGAGCCTTTGGCTCTGATTAATTTGATTAATGATTGTAATCAGTGATAATTATAACGAAGTTATAAAAATCTGTGTTAATCTGTGATAATCTGTGGACAAAAATGAAGTCTGTGGAAAAACAGTGTTAATCAGTGTTTTCCGTGCCTAATTCCTAATTCCTAATTAATTAAAATTCCTAATTCCTCATTCCTAACGCCTTGTTCTCGGCGGCTTCCATAATCTCGCGCTCACCGGGACCCTTGTCGTTGATGCCGCAGAGGTGGAGGATGCCGTGGATGATGACACGGTGGAGCTCCTCGTCGTAGGGCTTGCCATACTGCTCGGCATTGGTGCGCACGGTGTCGAGACTGATGACAAGGTCGCCGTTGATGCGGTCGCCCTCGTCGTAGTCGAAGGTGATGATGTCGGTGTAGTAGTCGTGACCTAAGTATTCGCGGTTGACCTCGAGTATCTTCTCGTCGTCAACAAACATATATCCTATTTCGCCCACCTTGCGACCATATTCCGCAGCCACGCGCTTTATCCATGCCGTGGTGTCGCGCTTCTTGATGTCGGGCATCTTCACGCCCTCGCAGTTGTATGTTATCATATTCTCAATTTTTATTTGCAAAGTTACATCTTTTTTTCTTAACAACAAAGAATAATCCCACTTTTTTTTAAGATTTTATTTCTCGAAGTGCTGATAATCCTTCATTGTCTTCCAGTCGCCTCCCCATCGGAAACCGTATTTGCGGAAAAGACGACAGCAGAGGTCACCGCGAGTTATCTTGTATTTATACTCGCGCTGGCGGTCGAGATATGGCTTGCCGGCAGCGGGTTCGACGATAGTCTTGCCGTTGCGCAGTGTCTTGGTGTAGGGATTGTAGAGCGGATTGATGTCGATGGCCATGCCCATGCCGTGCTTCGACACTTTGCGGGTGTGGGATATGAAGCGGAAGTTGAATGACGACGAGTTGTTGGCGGTCATTGCCCGCTCGTCGTCGGCATCCCAGTAGTCGATGAGCCTCATTCGCTCTATCGGATAAGAAGCCTCGTAGAGCTGGCGGAATATCTCGACAACATCCTTGGCGATGGCCTTGTTGACAACCATCTCGCCGACGACAGACCGTCCCCCGTCATCTCGATGAAGGCAAAGAATATAGCGTAGCGACGAGCGAGGGATAGTGCAATCGTGCTTATAGGTGCGCCCCCGCATGAGGGCGAAGATGGAGTCGGGGAGAGGCTCCACCGTAAAGAACGCTTCATGGCCGTGAGTCTTTAGGAATTTCTCATCCACGATGTCGCCCGGATGATATTTCCTCCCACCTTTGGCTGAGGCGGTGAGCGTGGCGAGTATCAGGCATAGCGAAGCCAAAAGAATAATCCGAAGTCTCATAAATTCTATTTAACTTGCGGCAGATAGCGACTCACATCCTGACCGAAGTGAATCAGTTCGCGCACCATACTCGACGACACACTGCTGAATCGCGGGTCGGAGTAGAGCAACAACGTCTCCACGCCCGACAGTTGGCGGTTGATGTCGGCCTGCTCGCGTTCATACTCGAAGTCCTTCACACTTCTCACACCTTTTATTATATATGCAGCCCCCTCGCGACGGGCGAAATCCACGGTGAGGTCGGAATACGCCTTCACCTCAATCTTTGCCTCGCCCTCATATATGCGCGATATGGCGGCACAACGCTCTTCTGCAGAGAGCATATACTGTTTGCGCTCGTTGATACCTACGCCGATAACGATGCGCGAGAAGAGCGGAAGTGCACGCCTAAGAATGTCGTCGTGACCGATGGTAAAGGGGTCGAAACTGCCTGTAAATATTGCGGTCATTTCTTTGAAAAAGAATTAAAAAATTAAAGAATTAAAAAATTAAAGTTTCGTATTTGCTCAACATTTTAGGAGTTATTATTCAAACTCGAGTGATAGCTGCTCGCCGCCGTTGAACATGCTGCGGCCGAGATGCTTGTAGGCCAACTCGGTGACCATGCGGCCGCGGGGAGTGCGCTTGATGAATC
>CALZMK010000324.1 GCA_945788545.1 uncultured Prevotella sp. | reverse complement strand
TGCTGTGTTAGGTGCTATTGTTGGTAAGCTCGCTGGTAACACTGCCGTAGGTGCAGCTGTTGGTGCAGCCGTAGGTACAGGCGCCGGTGCAATCATCGGCAAGAAGATGGATAAGGCAAAGGCTCAGGCAGAGGCAGTGAAGAACGCACAGGTGCAGCAGGTTACTGACATCAACGGTCTTCCCGCTCTTAAGGTGACATTCGACTCAGGTATTCTTTTCACAACCAACAAGGCTGAACTCAATGCAGCTGCCAAGACCTCTCTTACCGAATTTTCCAAGGTGGTTAAAGAGAACAGCGACATGGATATTGCCATCATCGGTCACACCGACAACACCGGTAGCGATGCTATCAACAACCCATTGTCAGAGAATCGTGCCAAGAGTGTGAGCACCTATCTTAAGAACAGCGGTGTGAATGCTTCACAGATCAAGACTGTTGAGGGTCAGGGCTCAAAGAATCCTGTTGCCGACAACTCAACTGCCGAGGGTCGCACACAGAACCGCCGTGTTGAGGTGTATATCTATGCCAGCCAGGAGATGATCAAGGCTGCCGAGGCACAGGCGAAATAAGAATTAAAAAATTAAAGAATTAAAAGATTAAAGGATTAAAAAATTGGTCATTTTTAATCGCATAAAGAAAATACTGAAATGGGTGGTGGTAGTCTTCTTTGGCTCCACCATCCTTTCTGTTGTAGCACTCAGGTTCATCCCCGTGTATTTCACTCCCCTGATGTTCATCCGCTTGGGCGAACAGATTGCCAAGGGCGAGGAGATGAAGATGAGACACAGTTGGGTGCCCCTTGAGGATATTGCGCCCTCACTTCCCCTTGCTGTGATGGCAAGCGAGGATGCCCGTTTCATGGAGCACCACGGCTTTGACTTCAATGCCATCGAGAAGGCCGCCAAGCGCAACATGCGCAATAAGAACAAGCGCAAACTCGGAGCAAGCACCATATCCCAACAAACTGCCAAGAACGTCTTTCTGTGGCCCGGTCGCACATGGGTGAGAAAGGGGTTCGAGGTATATTTCACTGCCCTCATCGAGATGATGTGGAGCAAGGAGAGAATTATGGAGGTATATCTCAACTCCATTGAGATGGGCGACGGCATCTACGGTGCCGAGGCGGTAGCCCAACGTCATTTCCATTGCAGTGCCAAGGACCTTAGCAAGTCCGAGTGCGCGATGATAGCCGTGTCGCTGCCCAATCCACGCAAATTCGACTCCGCCCACCCCTCGTCATATATGCGAAAGAGGCAGTCAAGAATCCTTCGTGAGATGAAATTCGTGAAATTTCCGTCAGAATAAGTTACATTTGGAGGGATTGTTATTCTGACATATCGCTTTCGATAAACAGCGAGTCGTCCATGTCGGCGAGGGGGCGCTTTTTCTTGTTTTCCCTTGCGCCCGCCTTTATCAGACTCTTGGCTGCCGTGATGATGCTCGGCCCGCCCTCGGCAGTTGTAATCTTCAGTCGGTTGATTTTCTTGATGGTGTCGTTCATGCTCGCCTCCACGTCGGCAAATCGCATACCGAAGTCCTGCACACGCTCAATCACCAAGTTGGCGGCGTCAATCATCGCCTGCTGGTTGTTGAGTTGTCTCACCTGCGTCCACATCATCTCGAGCACCCTCAGGTTCATGTACATCGTCTGCGGACCAAGTATCATGACACCCTGGTCATAGGCCTCGTGCCATAGCGTCGTGTCGTTGAGCAATGCGAGATTGAGCGCACCCTCGATGGGCACATACATGATGGCGAAGTTCAGACGGTTGTAGCCCTCGGGCAGGTATTTGGTGTATTCCTTCTTGGCAAGCCTCTTCACCTGAGCCCTCACGCTCTCGATGTGCGCCTTCAGATAAGCCGACTTCTCGGGGGTCCCGTCCTCGGCATTCATATATCTCTCGTAGTCGGTGAGCGACATCTTCGAATCCACCACGAAATGCCTGTTATTGGGGAAATGGAGGATGAAGTCGGGAATCATCCCTCGTCCGTCGTCTCCACGCAGTCCCTTTCCCGTCTTGTCGCGCAGAGTTTCCTGAGTGTCAAACTGCTCCCCCTCCTTCAGTTCGAGGTCTTCGAGCAACTGCTTCAGTTTGAGTTCTCCGAAGTTGCCCTGCACCTTCACCTCACCTGTCAATGCGCGCGTCAACCTGTCGGCAGTCTCGCCAAGCGATGCACTCTGTTTCATGTTCATCTTTATCGTCTCGTCGAGTCGCGTCATCGCCTCCTTCTGTTGCTCCTTCGACATCAATAGCGCCTCCTGCATGTCCTTCAGGCTCTTCTGCAGCGGATCCACAATCTTCCCCACCTGCTCCCTGTTTCTCGCGCCCAGTTCCTCCTGTCGCGCCTTGAGCACGGTTTCGGTAGTCGTCTTCATCTGCTCGCGCAATAGGTCGAGTTGAGTCTTGTATGCCTCCTCCTGCCTGCGCATCATCATCACCGCCATCACCACCACGGCAATAATCACTATAGTCAATAATATTTCCATTTTTCTACATATTTATAAATGTCGGAGTGCAAAGTTAGGGATAATTTTCCAAAAAACGACATACGATAATCATTTTTTTGAGAAAAAACTTGGTTTATGTGAAAAATAGCAGTAATTTTGCACCAAAAATCATATAACAACAAACAATGGAAACAATAGCAAGCTTTCAGGTAGATCACACCAATCTACAACCGGGAATCTACATCTCCCGCCGCGACAGTATGTGCGATACATGTATCACCACCTACGACATACGCATGACATCCCCCAATCACGAGCCCGCCGTCAATTGTGCCGCTCTCCACACCATCGAGCACCTTGTGGCGACATATCTCCGCAATCATGAAGTGTGGAAAGAGAACATCATCTATTGGGGACCGATGGGATGTCTCACCGGCAATTATCTTATTGTCAGAGGCGTTTATCCCTGCGAGGAGATACGCGATTTGATGTTGGAGGCTTTCGCCTTTGTGCGTGATTTCTCGGGCGAGGTACCCGGCACCACTGCCGCCACCTGCGGCAACTATCTCATGCACGACCTGCCCATGGCAAAATGGGAGGCAGCCCGTTATATTGATCGTCTGCAGAATCATTTCTGCTGCGAGTATCCCGGTGTCGCCCGCCCTTCCGCAGGTAAGGGTATGACATTCTACGACGCGTGATGTCGAAGCAAAGCTTCGAGATTAAAAAATTAAAATATTAAAGAAAAAACTCCCGAGCCACATAATGCCTCGGGAGTTTTTTTAATCTTTTAATTTTTCAATTTTTTAATTTTTTAATTTATTATATGAGGTATTCCGCAC
>CALZMK010000323.1 GCA_945788545.1 uncultured Prevotella sp. | reverse complement strand
AACTTGGTCTCTGCGCTCGCCTTGCACAAACATTCATATTCATGCACCTTTTCTTGACATTTTCTTTGAGATTTTCGGCTACCCAGCCAAAGGTGCATGTAAATGAATAATCAGGCACTAAATGCTAAAAAACGAAATCAATTTCCTAAATTTGCTGCGCAAAGCCGCACTCTATCACTGGAAATAATAGCTTCGCAACTTATTGATGGTATCATAAATGGAAACTGAAAAGATGAAGCGACACTTTATTATTATATTATTATTGTCTCCACTGCTGTTTGCATGCTGTCAAGGAGGCAGTCAAAAGAACTACGACAAGACAAGCGATATGCTGTTGCGAGTGGGTGAACTGAATGTCAATGGCGACAAGCAACGGGCATTGGCACTGGCAGACAGTGCACTTGAGATGGGGCCTGCTGATACCACCAGGTGCTGGTTGCTGTGTGAGAAGACCGTGGCATTGGTCGACATGGGCAAAATGTCGGAGGCGATAGGCATAGCCAACGAAGCCTTCCGTCTGGCAGAAGATCTTGATGATGAGGAATCCATGCTAAACTTGAGAGGATCCATGGGCATAGCCTATCGCCGATTGGGGAAGCCCGATTCGGCTCTTATTCAATACCAGAAAGGAATAGAGTTGGCGCTCCAACGTCATAATTCCGAATATGAGATATATCTAAACAACTGCATCACGGTGCTATATTCGGAAAGCAATCGTTTCGATGAGGCTCTGTGCTATGCAGAGAAGACCGAAAAGGCGGCACTCTTGGCCAACGACACAATAGAGTGCCTGTCGGCACGTGCAAATATTGGCGGCATATATATGAAGCAGATGAACTATTCGGCAGCTCTCAAAGCTGTGCTTCCATATTGGGAGGAGGTGAAAGGCATAGGCTATAATGTGCTCACACTCAAATTTCTTTCGGTCATCCTTACGTCTTACAGTAGTCTGGGAAACTATGAGGCTGTGGCCACCTATATGGACTATGCCGATAAGGTCATGGCGGGAGCATCGGTAAACAGTAATGGATACTTGGGAATTACCGAGATTAAAGCCCAGCTCCTTGGCGCTCAAGGCAAGTATAAGGAGCAACTATCTCTTATTGATAGTCTGCTAATGCTCAATGCCGTCAATCAGGCCATGCCCATGGATAAGATGCTGAGGATGAAAGCCCAGTGTCTGGCCAAGATGGGGCGCACTGAAGAGTCGCTGTCTTTATTGCAAGAGGCATACCATATTCTTGATTCGGTCAAGCAGAGCGATATAGACAAGAATATGAGCGAGTTTTCGGTAAAATACAAAACAATGGAAACAGAAATGGCACTGGCTGATTCAAAGCGTGAGGCAGCCGAGCGGGCAAATCTCATACTGTGGCTGGCTCTGGTTATAGTGTTGCTCTTGGTTCTTGTGATTGCTTTGTTCTACCGCCGGCGCAATGCCGCCCAAAAGTCACTGCTTCGCGAAAAGCAGAGTTTCATCGACGGACTGGAGAGTGAGCGGGAGCGAATAGCCAAAGAACTGCATGACGGAGTGTGCAATGATATCCTTGCCATCAAGTTGATGCTCAATACCGATACTCATGGAGCAGTAGACTATCTGAATTCCGTGTGGCAGAATGTGCGCCATTTCTCCCACGAACTGATGCCACCCAGTTTTAAGAACGTAAGTCTCGATGCCGCCGTGCGTTCCTATGTGTGGGCCATTGGCAGTGAAGGCAAGTGTGAAGTTAAGGTAAACATCGATGACCGTTTTGATTGGAGCAGTCTGCCCCAACGTGTGGCTTATGAGTTATACCGCATCATACAGGAGGCCACAGCCAATGCCATAAAATATGGCTGCCACAGCGGCCATATCGCCATCTCTCTATTGGTTGAGGCTAATGTGCTGCGCATGCAGGTAAGCAATTCCATAAGCCGGGACAATGAAGCCAGTGGTGACAATCAATCCTCAGGCATAGGGGTCCAGACCATACGGAAACGCGCAGACCATATCGGCGCAAAACTGGAAGAAACCACAGAAGGAGACATCCATTCGCTGATACTGACATATAATACTACGACCAGATGACTAATAAACAACGTTTGTGCAAGGCGAGAACAGAAGCCAAGTTTACTTGGATTATGCCGAGCCGCCGCCAAAGGTGCAATTATATGAATCTATGCCAATCACCATACTCATCGTTGATGACCACCCAATAGTGCTCAAGGGGTTATGCGCGCTCCTGTCTTCATCATTTGCCGATGCTGACATACTGGAGGCAAGTGGAACCAAGGAAGCGGAGGCAATCGTTGCCAACCATCATGTGGACTTCATGATTGCCGACCTGGAACTTAAGGGAGGTAGCGGAATGCAGTTGATAAGAAATGTGCGTGCCATGAGTCCATCCACCCGGACGGTTGTTTATACCATGCATGAAGAGCCGTGGTCGATCAGCCAGATTGCCGACCTTGACACCGAGGCGGTGGTCATGAAGAGTGACAGTGCAGAAGAACTGATATCTGCAATAAGAAGCATTTCTGAAGGCGGCAGTTATTACAGTCGCTCGTTTCTCCATCTTCTCATGTCGCAGAAAAGATATCCAGAGCGGTTGTCAGAGAGAGAGTTGCAGGTGGTGGAACTGACCGCCAAGGGGCTGTCGGCAAGCGAAGCAGGACAGTTACTCTATGTGAGTGCCAACACCATAGAGTTTCATCGCAGGCGCATCATGCAAAAACTGGGGGCTTCAAATGCAGCAGAGATGATAAGCCGTGCAGCAGAATTGGGGTGGAATGTGAACTTATGACAACTACCGAAAACCATAGTTGCCTGCCTACTGCAAACAATAGATTTCAGCCTTTCATATAAAGAATACTATTTTTTGTTTCAGTCTTTATGAATTTTGTTTCATACTTTTGTGGGAAAACGATGTGTTGGCTGCCACTTAATGGTAGTCACCATTTTCGCAACGAAACAAAATACAAATGTACATGAAACCTCTACAAGTCCTGCTGACCATCATGTCAGCCCTGTTGCTTCAGGCCATGCCTGCTTCAGCCCAGCGAGAAGTGCCCTTGAGAAAGATTCGGGCCGAGAAACAAACTACCGAGCTCACCCTGCTCGACAAGATTGAAAGCGACACACGCCGCAAGATATACCAATACAACGAATATGGGTATATCACCTCAGTGATGGAATACAGTAAGGCTGCCAACGAGCAGACATGGCAGCTCAGTACCGATCAGTCGTATATTCAGGAATATACCTTTGACGACAACGGCTGGTGCACCTCGCGCATCAAATATAATGTGGACAGCA
>CALZMK010000322.1 GCA_945788545.1 uncultured Prevotella sp. | reverse complement strand
TTCAGGCTCTCCTCCTTGCCTTTCTTCAAATATATCTTCTTATACATATCTCTTAATTCTTCATTGACTTCGTCGAACGTTGTTTCTTCATTCTTCATTCTTCATTTAAAACGACCTCAAACTCGCCCGTCTGCAGCAGGCGTTCCATCTCTTCGTAGAGGAGGATGCATGCCCAGGCATCGGTGGCGGCATAGCGCTTCTGACTCTCGGAGAGAACATCAGCCTCCCAGTTGGTGAGGCGCTGCCCCTTGCTTATCCTCTCACCAAAGAAATTGGCAAACAGTTTTTGCAGACTCAAATCCTCGACACCAAAGTCCTTCACCTTCTGCTGGAGTTCGATGTAATAACCTGGTTCAAACTGCGCCACCTCGTGCAACTGGCGAATGTCGTCGTGGAGCGAAAGTCCGATTTTGGGGACTGTCGTGTCCTCAAGAAGACGCACTATTGGCTCGCACATGCCAGTGTGCTTGAGACGAAACAAGAAACAGATGTCACGGGATGACACCTGCAACAACGACACATAATACTTCACTCCCTTGCGAAACGAGGGACGCGTCTCGGTGTCGATGCCAATGACAGGCTGCGAAAGCAGATAATCCACCGCCTTGGCAGCCTCGCTCTCCGACAGGACGACCACTATCCGTCCCTCAAACAAAGCACGCGGAAGTTGCTGTATTCGTGCCTTGTCGAACTTGCTATATATGACTTTTTTCATCTTATTTTGATTTCAAGATGCAAAATTAATAAAAAAAATGAGGAAAACGGCTGATTTCTCAAAAAAATGAGTTACTTTTGCACAATATTACAGAGTAAAACGAGAAAATGGCTAAAAAAAAGAAAACTTCAACCAAATCTTCGTTCAGTGCAGTCACTGGATTTGACATGTTCAAGAACGAAAAACTCAACTTCATAGTTGGACTGATTTTGCTCAGTCTTGGCATCTTTATGATTGTGGCATTCGTGTCGTTCATCAACACCGGCAACATCGACTTGAGCATGATTGAGTCGCCACGCCCAGGAGAGGTGATGAACGAAAAGGGCGAATTTGTCAACTCATGCGGTTCGCTTGGTGCATACCTCGCATATTTCTTTATGAAGAAATGCTTCGGACTGGCTGCCTTTGCCATTCCATTCTTCCTCATCTTGGCTTCGATGAAGATGATGAGGGTATATAACATTGTGCTCGCAAAATGGTTTCTCGGCACATCGATTGTGATGATATGGGCATCGGTAACCATGGCAAAGTTCCTGTCTCCAGTATTCACCGACAGTTGCTATAACCCTGGTGGCGACCACGGCAGATATGCATGTCAATGGACGGAAAACCTCGTGGGGGCACCTGGACTTACAGCATTGCTGCTCATCACGGCGATAGCCTTCCTCACATACCTCAGTATGGAGACCATCTACGTGATACGCAAGATACTCAACCCTACCCTATTATTTAATAAGGTGAAATTCGAGGTGAGCGGAGGCAAGCATGAGGATGTGGCAGATATGGATATTATCACCACCGAACCCGACCCCGAGGTGTTTGACGATCCCGAACAGCAGACGGTGGAATTCGACATCACCGAAGGCAAAGAGGAGAAAACGGATGACACTCCTGCCGAGACCATCGCAGCCGAGGCTGCCGAAGTGAACATCACACCAAAAGAGGAGGGCGACATACAGCTCGACGTGGAAGAGATGAAAGCAGAGGCCAAGGCAAGCGGTAAATCGCTCGTGACAGTGGGCGACAAGCAAATGGAGGCCTACGACCCCAAACTCGACCTCGAAAACTACCGCTACCCCACTCTCGACTTGTTGAAGCACTACGACAACGACGGTAAGCCATATATCGACATGGAAGAGCAGAACGCCAACAAAAACCGTATTGTGGAGGTGTTGCGCAACTTCGGTGTGGAGATTAGCAGCATCAAGGCTACCGTGGGTCCAACCATCACTCTTTATGAGATAACCCCCGCACAAGGTGTGCGCATCTCCAAGATACGCAACCTTGAGGACGACATCGCACTCTCGCTCTCGGCTCTCGGCATACGTATCATCGCCCCAATCCCTGGTAAGGGAACCATCGGTATTGAGGTGCCGAACGCCAAACCGAATATCGTGTCGATGGAGTCGATACTCAACTCGAAGAAATTCCAGGAGTCGCAGATGGAACTCCCTTGCGCCGTGGGTAAGACAATCACCAATGAGGTGTTTATGTTCGACCTCGCCAAGATTCCCCACCTGCTCGTGGCTGGTGCCACAGGACAGGGTAAGTCGGTGGGACTGAACGCCATCATCACCTCCTTATTATATAAGAAGCATCCGGCAGAATTGAAGATTGTGCTTATCGACCCCAAGAAGGTGGAGTTCTCTATCTATACTCCGCTCGAAAAGCACTTCCTCGCAATGGTGCCCGACGAGGGAGCCGAACCCATCATCACCGACGTGACCAAGGTGGTGCGCACGCTCAACTCACTGTGCAAGGAAATGGACACACGCTACGACTTGCTGAAGATAGCTGGAGCGCGCAACATCAAGGAATACAACAAGAAATTCAAGGACCGCCAACTCAATCCTCAGAACGGTCATCGCTTCATGCCGTATATCGTGGTTGTCATCGACGAGTTTGGCGACCTCATCATGACTGCCGGTAAGGAGATTGAACTGCCGATAGCTCGTATAGCACAGTTGGCTCGTGCCGTGGGAATACACATGGTGATAGCCACACAGCGACCCACCACAACCATCATCACTGGTAATATCAAGGCCAACTTCCCTGGACGTATAGCCTTCAAGGTGAGCGCGATGATCGACTCGAAGACCATCCTCGACCGTCCAGGAGCCAACCAACTCATCGGACGAGGCGACATGCTCTTCCTCAACGGCAACGAACCAGTGCGTGTGCAATGTGCATTCGTGGATACTCCCGAGGTGGAGCGCATCAACCAGTTTATCGCACAGCAGCAAGGCTACGTCACTCCGTTCGAACTGCCCGAACCCGACACTGGCGACGGCGAAATGGGTGGAGCCGCTGATGTGGATATGCAGCACCTCGACCCGCTGTTTGAGGATGCAGCCCGCGTCATCGTACTCAGTCAGTCGGGCTCAACGAGTCTCATCCAGCGCAAGTTCTCCATCGGCTACAACCGTGCCGGACGTATCATGGACCAAATGGAGAAGGCTGGTATCGTGGGAGTCGCCTCAGGCAGCAAGCCTCGCGAGGTGCTCATCCAGGACGAAATGTCGCTTGAGAATCTATTGACGAATTTTAGGAGTTAAAGGAGTTAAAGGAGTTAAAGGAGTTGAGC
>CALZMK010000321.1 GCA_945788545.1 uncultured Prevotella sp. | reverse complement strand
TTTGCGCTAATGTTTTGTAAATATGCACTAAGTCAAATGTAAGTCAACACCAAAGTCAGTGAACCTCCACTGTACCTCTATACCAAAGTCGGTGAACCTCCACACCAAAGTCGGTGTAAGTCCACTCTATGGATAGACTTACAGTGGAGTATCACCGACTTTGGTGGGGAGGAACAAGGGAGGCATACATGAGGATCATTGGAGGCATTTATGAGCAAGGCTTAATGATGAAAAATGCCTCAATATATAGTGTTTTTAAAGTGTTATGAAGAGTTTGACACCTTTGACACTGACACTTTGACACCAAAGCAATAGGTGTTATTTTTTGTTATGGTGTCAAGGTGTCAAAGTGTCATAGTGTCAAAGTGATATTTCCATGGCTTCTACTTTGCTTATACAAGCATACAAATCCGCTCATACAAGTATCATCGATCGACTTTCCATCGAATTTGCATCGAATTTGCATCGAATTTGCATCGGCTTTGCAACGGAGGATCATTGGAGGATCATTGGTGTGTCTATACTGTTTCAATAGACACTTTTAAAATTGACATACTGCTTTACTATACACCATATTTATGAATTAAGCATAAAAATCGTCAACCTTCACCTTTTGCCCCGAAAACCCTTTGTATATCTATGTTTCAAGGCAAAAGGTGAAGGTTGACGGATTTTAATAGTTATTCGGAAAATCCGACCGCTTCTGATGTGATTTTAGCGGATTTCGTCGAATTACGATACTAAGATGGTGAATAAATACCAAATTTACCACCTTCTATAAGAGTGGGGGCATATAGAGCAATCTCGCCACAACTTAACTCCTTCCATTCCAGAAGCTTATCGTAAATCTTTCTTCTCATCTTACACCATTCCGCGATTATTAGAACATAGTATTCTACACCATTCCGCGATTATTGGAACATAGTATTCTACACCATTCCGCGATTATTGACGTTGCAAAAGTACAACATCTTTCCCGATATAGCAAATATTTGTCGTTTAATAATGTTAATCGGAATTTCGTATTTTGCTTATTTAACATCCTGTCTATACTGAATCCGACAAATATTCTTTGAGTAAGACAATGTTTGGATGATAGAAAATAATGTCATGAGTGACATTCAGTCAGCAAAGATTAAAAAAATTAATCATTCACGACATATTGGCACTGCGGCAGACATTGGCACAGGGATTGCACTTATAAGGGTGAAAGCGGAAAGCTCCACTAAGGGAGCAGGAAGCTGAAAGAACATATAAAAACAACAATTTAAAATAGGAGGTTATTATGTTACCAGTTATGAGTACAAACAGTTGGTTCCCGACAATGTTCGACGAGTTCTTCAACAACGATTGGATGCCAAAGATGAAGGCTACGGCCCCGGCCATCAACGTAAAGGAAAACGGCAGTGAATATACAATGGAATTTGCAGTTCCAGGCATCAAGAAGGAGTTCTGCCGAGTGAGCCTCAACAACGAGGGCAACCTCGAGGTAACCATCGAGAACAAGATGGAGCACAAGGAGGAAAACAAGAAGGAGCACTATCTGAGACGCGAGTTCAACTACTCCAACTATCAGCAGGTGTATGTGCTGCCTGAGGATGTGGTCAAGGACAACATCGCAGCCAAGGTTGACAACGGCGTGCTGACCATCACCATGCCAAAGGTCAACAAGGACGAAGTCAAGAAGATTCAGCGTCAGATAGACATTGCATAACTTTTTTAGTAGTATCAAAGAAAGGGCTGCTCCAGCGATTTGGGGCAGCCTTATTTTTTGGGTATTCTCAACTTAATAACCACAACGCGAATAACTTGTCGCTTACGGAATAGCCATCGTTGGCACTGCGGCTCACAAGCATCTTGTCCTCCAGGGTGCGAAGGGCGGTCTTGACACTGCTTGTAGCTGGTAGGTGATGGGTATGAATAAACTGTTGTGCAAGCGGTGACTTGACTGACTTCTCGTATGCAATAGCCTTGAGAAGAACATACTGATTGTCTGTCAACCATGCACAATAGTTCTGGAATGTGGCGGATTGCTCCTCCACCAACTCTTTCACCACATCATCCACAAGCGTGTTGTCAACAATGCGGTCAGGATGCTCGTATATCCCATGCAGGATAGCCTGTACGTACCACGTTATGCCTCCTGCAAAATCATATATCCGTTGGAAGGTTTCCTGTCCGATGGTTCTATTCTGTCCCTCAAGCATACGATTGGCAAATCGTCTGTACTCCTCAATATCTATGCTTCCAAGAGACATAACCATTGAACTTTGGAAAAAAGGACGGTTGGCAGATAGAAACATCTCCTCCATCATGTGCTGATGGCTGCCGGAAAATATAAAATACACATTTGGCAGAAACTGGATATACGAGCGAAGCATTGCCTCCAATCCACGTTCTGAATAGTTTTGAATCTGCTGAAACTCATCTATTGCAATATAACATCTTTTCCCCGACATCTTCATATATTCAAAAATCTGTTTCAGGCTTTCATTTCCTTCATTCTGTTTAATGTCTAATGTTACTGTAGGCAGTCCTGTGAGTTGGTCAAAAGTGACAGCTGGCCTCCAGGCACTAAAGAATTCCTGAATCTTCCTTAATGCAGACTGTGAGAAGCTGTCAAGCTTCCCGATGACAGCAGAACCAAGTGTTTGGACAAACTGCTCAATATTTTTGGTTGCAAATATGTCAATATAAAAACATTTGCATTCCTTATCCTCCGTTTCCATCTTGTTGAACACATGGTGAATCAATCCCGTCTTGCCCATTCTTCTTGGGGAGACGAGAGTTACATTCCGCTCATTTCTAAGAGCAGAGCAAATTTTATTGCTCTCTGCAACACGGTCACAGAAGTATTCCGGACCTTTGTATCCATATACCACAAAGGGGTTGTTTAATCTTGCCATAATGCCATTGCGCTTTTTACGTTGCGCAAATTACGCAATAAAAAATGAGATAACCAAACATTCCGAGACATTTAACCATATTTTAACATTATGCACCGGCATAACACCACTAAATTACTCTCTACGCAGGCCGTGGGCGAGACGCCCACGCTCCTAGAGGCATCCGCTCAGTGTTGGAAAAGTGTAAGAAACAAGGGTAAATCGGAATGACATTCAGTCAGCAAAGATTAAAAAAATTAATCATTCCCGACATATTGGCACTGCCGCGGACATTGGCACGGGGATTGCACTTATTAGGGTGAAAGCGGAAAGCTCCACAAGGGAGCAGGAAGCTGAAAGAACATATAAAACAACAATTTAAAATAGGAGGTTATTATGTTACCAGTTATGAGTAC
>CALZMK010000320.1 GCA_945788545.1 uncultured Prevotella sp. | reverse complement strand
TGAAAACGGAACTATTGCTTGCTGCGACATCAGCCATCAGCAACAGACACTATGGATCAACCGTGAGATTGCCGAACAAGGGCTGCGCAGTTCATCGTCGCTCAAGGCATTTGCCGACCAGCTGGACAATATCTGGCTCTATGGACACGGAACACTGATGGTGTTCAACAAAAACAACGGCACATGGAACACAAGCATTGGCGACCAATTGGGAATGACGGGCAACAATGTTGACCGCACCGTATTCGGCATGGCGGGAGACCGCAGTGGAAATATATGGATTGCCACCGACAGGGCTGGACTTATAAGAATGAATGTCAACACCTATGAGACAGAAAGTGTGGAGCCGCGTGCCATCAACGACAGGACAAGACCGTCGGAGATACAGAAGAGCATTCTGAGCGTGTATGTGGATGACAACGACTTGCTATGGGTGGGAACAGAGAAAGCCGGAGTGGCATACTATGGCAAGAACATATACAAGTTCCAGTCGGCATTCCTCGGCGACATCACCGCCATCACACAGGATGCATCCGGCAAGGTGTGGTATGGCACAAGCAATGGCGGCGTGCTCGACTACACCGGTCCACTGGCAAGTCTTAAGGTGAGTGCTATGACAACCACCAAGGACGGTAGCCTATGGGTAGGTTCACCGCAGAACGGATTGACCCGCATTCACAACGGCAGCGCCACCATCTATTCGGCACAGCGAGACAGCAACAACACCAACACGCTGATCGACGACCATATCAATGCGTTGTGCAGCGACCGCACGGGAAGCCTATGGATTGCCACCAATGGCGGTCTGCAAGTGTTCAATCCCAAAATGAACACGTTCTCGACATATACCAAGGAGAGCGGCAAACTCAATACGAACGTTATCACCTCGCTCTACTACGGCAGCAACAACAATATGCTCGTGGGAACCAATGAGGGACTCATGATACTCAACCTCTCGACAACCGAGAAGAGAGTATTCACCGGAAACTCGACCAACCTCAAGAAATTCACCAACGACTATGTGACACAGGTGCTGCAAGACTCAAGGGGACTGCTTTGGATAGGAACACGCGACGGTGTGAACGTGCTCAACCTCAAGAACGACAGTCTTAACTACATCACCGAGGACAACGGACTTTGCAACAACTGTATATGCGGTATCACCGAAGACAAAAACAAGAACATCTGGCTCACCACAAGCAACGGAGTGTGCCGCGTGGTGGTGCAGGGCGACCATGTGGGCGACGTGTTCAGTTATGGACTGTATAACTACGACCTGTCGGACGGATTGCAAAGCAATGAGTTTAATACAGGATCTATATTCTGCAAGAGCGACGGCAACGTGGTGTTCGGCGGTCTGTATGGTGTTAACTGGATAAGCGCCAGAAGCAAGGATGACACCAACTCCCTGCCACGAGTGATGCTGACACAATTGTTTATAGGTGAAACAGAGATACAAACCGGACATGAATACGACGGAAAGGTAACTCTGCCGCAGGCACTCAACGAGAGCAACCGACTGGAACTGACAAACAGTCAGAACACGTTTACGATAAAGTTCTCGGCCGGAAACTACAACCAGGGTGAGCGACTGCAGTTTATGTATTGGATGGAAGGTCTCGACGAGATGTGGCGCAACGGCGACCCACTGCAGCACGGAGTGACATTCAAGAACCTGGCAAGCGGCAAATATACACTGCATGTGAAGGCAATGAACGCCGACGGAGCAGTGAGCCGTCAGGAAAGAGTGCTTGTGATCGACATCTCCAACCCATGGTGGATGCAATGGTGGATGATACTTGTATATGTGATTGTCGTAATCGCAGCTGTGTATATCTACAGAGTAACATCCAAACGCATACATTACATATGGACAAAGAAAAAGGAGGTGATCAACGAACTGACACGCCAGCGCGAGGAACTGAAGGCTGCAAGCGACGACTTGCGCCAACCCATGGCCCGCATGACGTCGATAATCGGCAATATCTCGGAAACAGCCACCACGGTTGACCAAAAGGAGCAGGTGAACTCGCTCCACTTCCAGATGCTGCAAATCATCACAAGAATATCCGAAATGCAGATGTATATTGAGGACCCAGAGACAAAGGCTATTGCACAGGCAGCCGACCGACTGCAGTTGAACGACCGAGGCGAGGTGAAGCTATTGGGAGAGACTGCCGAACTCACTGCCACCATACGTCCGCCAAGGGAGAAACTCGAAACACAGAATTACACCATAGCCATTGTGGATGACAACAAGGACTTCCTGAACTTCATCACTGCCCACTTGGGACAGATTTACAATATCCACACGTATGACGACACTATATTGGCATACACCGACTTGGAAGTGCTCAAACCGAATATTGTGGTATGTAAGGAAATTATGCCCAAGATGACTGGTAGTGAACTGTGCAACAAGATAAAGACCAACAAGCGCACGCACGACATCAAATTCGTATTGATGACCAACGGCGTGCTGAGTGCCGCCGAGATGAACGAGCGCAACATCACTGTGTCGGCTGACGACTATCTAGCCAAACCATTCAACATGCAGGAGGCTGCAATGAGATTCAACCGACTGCTCGGATTGCAGATGACCATCGACATGAGCGGTGTGATCGAGGGGCAGGAAACAAGACGTCTTGAGGGATACAACGCAAGTATGACCACCGCCACCGTCAATTACGACGATATGGCGGGAGAAATGGAGGGTCAGATAAAGACTCTGCCCGAGGGTATCAAACCCGAGGAGAAGCCTGAAGACAAACCCGAGGAAGAGGAGAAGAACCTGCCCAAGGCACCTGGTTCGGAATACTACGAGGGAAGAACCATCGGCGATTACTCGATGAACAACGCCATGGACGAGCAACTAATGCGCAACGTGGAGCAGTATGTGCTGCAAAACATGAGCCGTGGGCAGATCAACCTCGAGGAAATGTCGTCGGCAATGGGAATGGGACGCGTCCCGTTCTTCCACCGCATAAAGGCCATCACACAGAAGACCCCGGCGGAATTGGTGCGCGACCTGCGCCTGCGTCATGCCTGCACATTGCTCGAGCGCACCGACATCAACCTGTCGGAGCTCGCCATCAATGTGGGATTCATCACGGCAGAAAACTTCATAAACATTTTCAAGGATAAATTTGGTATGTCACCTCTGGAATACAGATTGATACACCGTAAAAAGTAATTTTTGGGGGAGTTTATGGAGTTAAAGGAGTTAAGGGTGTTAAAACTCCCTTTACTTATAGCCGTGTCGCTGATATTGCAAAGCAGCGACACGGTGATAAGGCAGGCTTTGGAGA
>CALZMK010000319.1 GCA_945788545.1 uncultured Prevotella sp. | reverse complement strand
CACGCGGCGTAGCCCAAAACGACGAACTCCAATACACCGACGAAGCCACCCTCGGTCGCGCCCTAAAAGGACGCACGCCGTTTGCAGGGTGATTTTGTTTTTTAGTTATTAGAGAAACAAAAATCACCAGTGTAGAAACCGTATGAATAACGAGAATAAAGACATACTTATCAACTTGCTGAACCAGCATAAGGAGTTGGGCATATCTGAACAGATAGACTACAACAAGTTCTATTTGTACAGTATTATTACCCATTCCACAGCTATAGAGGGATCTACCGTAACGGAAGTGGAAGCCCAGTTGCTTTTTGACGAAGGCATCACATCAAGCAAACGCACCATGATAGAACAGATGATGAACCTTGACCTAAAGGCAGCATACGACTACGGCATGAAGTGGATTCGTGACCATGAGGATATTACGGTTGACTGGCTTGTGTATCTGGCATCGAAGGTGATGGCTCGCACTGGTTCGGAGTACAAATCCCTCGGTGGAGATTTCTCAGCTGCAAGAGGCGAGCTACGCAAGTTGAATGTAACAGCAGGTGCCGGAGGTAAATCGTATATACACTATCAGAAAGTGCCAATGAAGCTACAGGCATTCTGCGAGGAACTGAACAAGCGTAGAAAAGCAATTGATCCTAATGATGTAGCTGCTGTCTATGATTTGAGTTTCTGGGCACACTTTGAACTCGTTACCATTCATCCATGGGCAGACGGCAATGGTAGAACCTGTCGTCTGTTGATGAACCTTCTGCAAATAGAGTATGGTGTCTTGCCAACAAAAGTGCTGAAGGAGGATAAAGCCGAATACATACAGGCACTCATTGATACACGTGAGAAAGAGGATATAAACATCTTCCTCAACACGATGGCGTCCCTCCATTGTAGGCATCTGAAATATGATATTGACACATTTATCAGTTCGGTAGCGAAAGAAATGGATTCGACAAGCTCACCAGAACTGGTCGATAAACATGACGTTGTAAAGGAACTGGTCGATAAATGGTCGATAAAACCAAATTTGGCCGATAAATTGGCCGACATTCTTGTGTATATGGCTGATAAAGACGAAATCAGAACAGAGATGATAGTGGGCAAATTGGGATTTACAGAAACAACTGCCAAACGTTATCTTCGTCAGTTGACGGAATTCGGCTATTTGGAAGCACATGGAGGAAACAAGAACAGAACCTACGTTAAGAAGGCCTAAAAAAGAAGCTTTTATCACTATAATGAAACAGTAAGAGACATGAAGAATTCTTATGCAACTGCTGAAGGAACAACGTAAGACAAAGAAGTCAAGTAATATCGGTAACAGCATAAGTAAGGTGCCTTAAACGTATATTTTGCCATCTATGCATCAAAAACCTTGCAGAAATCATCTGCAATACAGAAAATTTCATTAATTTTGTACCATAACCTAAAAACCTAAAAACCTCATAACCTTAAAACCTTAAAAATAACCTCAAAACCTAAAAACCTAAAAACCTTACAACCTTAAAAATAACCTTAAAACCTTAAAACCTCATAACCTTAAAACCTTAAAACCTTAAAACCTTAAAACCTTAAAACCTAAAAACCTAAAAACCTAAAAACCTTAAAACCTCACAAAATAACCTCAAAACCTCAAAACCTAATAACCTCATAACCTCAAAAATATGTCCCAAAAGCTAATCTACTACTCCAACCTCCTTATTCCAGGACTCGCATACATTATACTCGACACCATCACTACAAACAGAGCCCCCCTGCTCGAAGGCATGGAGAGCAATGTCACAGTCAGCTATATCTCGCAACTATCAGCAGCAGCATTCGCCCTCTTCAGCATGTGGGCCAACTTCAGTCCCCTCAAGTCACGCCCCACACTTGCAGCCCTATCCCTCAGCCTCTCAGCCACACTGATTATAATACAGTACTTCCTCCGCTTCGACACCAACATACTCTGGCTCCTCCCCATGATAGCCTTAGTCTACATCTTCCGTTACGACCACCTCACCACGCCATCAAAATGAAACACCTCCGAGCCATCGAACCCGAAGACCTCGACCTCATGTATATAATCGAGAACGACCTCCGGCTGTGGCGACATGGCAACACCACAGCCCCCTACTCGCGCTATGCCCTACACCAATACCTCAACACCACCCAAAACGACATCTACAAGGACTCACAAGTCCGTTTTGCCATCGCAAACTGCGGATTCCTCGACATCACCGACTTCAACCCCCAACACCGCCGAGCCTCCATAGGCATAGTCCTCACCCCCGAATCACAAGGCCAAGGACTCGCCACCAAAGCCATCAACGAAGCACACATCTACGCACGCACAGTAGGCATACACCAACTATGGGCAACAGTCGCCACCGACAACACACCTGCCCTACGACTTTTCGAACGCTGCGGCTACCAAAACATCGCCACACTACCACAGTGGCTCGTCATAGATGATAACTACTGTGATGCCCGCCTTTACAGCAAAATCCTGTAAAAACACGATAGCCACGATAAAAAAGGAGGGGGTGTGGCTTCGAGTTTTGCGTTTTGCGCTTTTGCGCATCGTTCTCGATCCACCCCCCCATATTAACATAACCTTAAAACCTCAAAACAAGATAGTGTTGTTTGGTTGTTTGGTTATTTAGTTATTTGGGTTCTAACGATAATAACCTCAAAACCTGATAACCTTATAACCTTATAACCTCAAAAACTACATCTTTACATAGTAAGCAGTCTTGCCGAGCATCCCACTTTTGCGGATAAGATTCGCTTTCATCAGACGTCTGATTATACATTGTACTGCACGTTTCGACTTGTCCTGCAAAGTCTGGCAAGCCTCAGCCGTCGTAAACTTGCCGGGCAGTCTGTCCAGCATATCAAGAGTTTCGTTAGGTCTGCCAGTTGAAGCATGGAGGTCAATCCCCTCGTAGCTCGCCAGCTGCTCCGAGCGCAGACGCTTGCTCCAAAGCATATCCTGCACATCGAGACAATACTGCGCGGTACGCACCGCGAGGTCTGACACGGAGCGCTGCTCCCTGTATCGGTCAGCGTCGAGAGCGTGGGTCTTGAAGTCCTCATACTCCGCACGCGCCTCCACCAGCTTGCGCTCCAACTCCACAATCTCAGATTCGGGGGTAGAGATATCCGCCTTAGCCTTGTCGAGGCTCTCCGTGATACTCTCGATAGCGGCGTTGTACTTGTCCTCAGCATCCAGTATCTCTTGCACTACCCAAGCACACTGCATCGTCACGCCCAGCGTATGAGCAATCTCCGCGCTGCGGAAGCGGAATCGCGCTCGCTCATCATTGCGTTGACCCA
>CALZMK010000318.1 GCA_945788545.1 uncultured Prevotella sp. | reverse complement strand
ACTCAACAACTTCGTACTGCCAGTGGTGGTGAGCGAGCAGTTCCTCGCCGAACTCTTTGAGAGCATCAAGCAGAACCCGAAGATGGAGGTGAAGGTTGACTTGCCCAACCAGACTGTCACTAACCTCGCTACGGGCAAGAGCGAGCAGTTTGAAATCAACGGTTATAAGAAACACTGCCTCATCAACGGTCTCGACGACATCGACTATCTGCTTGAAAACAAGGATAAGATAGAGAAATGGGAAGCGCAGAACAGATAAGCCGACCACGCACTGGCATTCAGCCGTTTATAGAGATAATGGACTGCACTCTGCGCGACGGAGAGCAGACCAGCGGTGTGTCGTTTCTGCCTCATGAGAAACTCATGATTGCCCGCACTCTCCTCAAGGATGTCAATGTCGATCGTATCGAGGTGGCTTCTGCCAGAGTATCTGAGGGCGAGAAGGATGCGGTGAAGATGATTTGCCGCTATGCCAGTCAGATTGGCAAGGCCGACAGTGTCGAGGTGTTGGGATTCGTGGATGGATACAAGTCTATCGACTGGATTGTGGAGTGTGGATGCCAGACGGTGAACCTCCTCACCAAGGGCTCGCTCAAGCATTGCACACAGCAACTGGGCAAAACTCCCGAGGAGCATATCGCCGACATCATCGACACTATCCTCTATGCCCGCTCGCGTGGTATCTCGGTGAATCTCTATCTCGAGGACTGGAGCAACGGTATGAAGGACTCGCCCGAATACGTATATCAGATGATGGATGCCTTGAGCACTGCTGAAGTGAAACGCTTTATGTTGCCTGATACTCTGGGTATTATGAACCCGCTTCAGGTGATTGAGTATTTCCGCAAGATGGTGAAGCGCTATCCTAATCTGCATTTCGACTTCCATGCCCACAACGACTATGACCTTGCCGTGAGCAACTCTCTTGCAGCGGTGCTCAGTGGTGCCAAAGGCTTGCATGTCACTGTGAATGGGTTGGGGGAGAGATGTGGCAATGCGCCCCTGTCGAGTGTTCAGGTGATTCTCAAGGACCAGTTTAATGCCAAGACCAATATCCATGAGGACAAGCTCAACGACATCAGCCGACTCGTGGAGGGATATTCGGGTATTGCCGTTGCGCCCAACCAACCGATTATCGGTGATAATGTCTTCACCCAGGTGGCTGGTGTGCATGCCGACGGCGATAACAAGGACAACCTGTATTGCAACGACCTCGTGCCCGAGCGATTCGGACGCAAGCGCGAGTATGCTCTCGGCAAGAACAGCGGTAAGGCGAACATAGCCCGCAATCTGCAGGAACTGGGTCTTGAACTCACTCCCGAGCAGACAAAGCGTGTCACTCAGCGTATCACCGAACTTGGCGACCGCAAGGAGATAGTCACCCAGGACGACCTGCCCTTCATCGTGAGCGATGTGCTCAAGCATGCCGCCCCCGAGGACAAGGTGAAGCTCGTGAGCTATATGGTGTCGTCGGCCTACGGACTCAAACCGTTGGCGAGTGTCAAGGTGGAAATCAATGGCGAGCAGTATGAGAGCGACTCTACCGGCGACGGACAGTATGACGCCTTCGTCAAGGCCCTGCGCAAGATATACAAGGAATATCTCGACCGCACGTTCCCCATACTCGAGAACTATGCAGTCACCATTCCTCCCGGCGGACGCACCGATGCCCTCGTGCAGACAGTAATCACATGGCGCAATGGCGACAAACTATTCCGCACCCGCGGACTTGACGCCGACCAGACAGAGGCCGCCATCAAGGCGACATTCAAGATGCTGAATCTTATAGAGGAATAGGGAGGTTAAGGAGTTAAAGGAGTTAACTCCTTAACTCCCCCAAAAAGGTAAAACTTAAATTAATAAAGAGATATGAAACTGAAAATTGCAGTTCTCGCGGGCGATGGTATCGGTCCCGAGATTATGGAACAAGGCGTGGCAGTGATGAGTGCCATCGCCGAGAAGTTCGGACATGAAGTGGAATACAAGGAAGCACTCTGCGGTGCACATGCCATCGACGAGGTGGGCGACCCATTCCCCGAGGAGACATTCAAGGTGTGTGAAGAGGCCGACGCCGTTCTCTTTGCATCCGTTGGCGACCCTAAGTTTGACAACAACCCCTCAGCCAAGGTGCGCCCCGAACAGGGTCTGCTCGCCATGCGCAAGAAACTCGGTTTGTTTGCCAACATCCGTCCCGTCACAACCTTCGACTGCCTCGTTCACAAGTCTCCGCTCAAGGACGAGATTGTGCGTGGTGCCGATTTCATCTGCATCCGCGAACTCACTGGCGGTATGTACTTCGGCAAGAAGCAGGAGCCTACAGTGAATGCCGATGGCGTTGAGGATGCTCTCGACACCAACTACTACACACGTCCTGAGGTGGAGCGCATCCTGCGCGTGGGTTATCAGTATGCCCGCCAGCGTCGCAAGCACCTCACCGTTGTGGATAAGGCCAACGTGCTCGCTTCAAGCCGTCTGTGGCGCAAGATTGCACAGGAGATTGCTCCCGAATATCCTGACGTAGAGACCGACTATATGTATGTGGACAACGCAGCCATGCGCATGATTCAGGATCCCAAGTTCTTCGATGTGATGGTCACCGAGAACACCTTCGGCGACATCCTCACCGACGAGGGTTCTTGCATCACCGGTTCGATGGGTCTTCTGCCCTCTGCCTCTACAGGTAGCAGCACTCCTGTCTTCGAGCCCATCCATGGTTCTTGGCCTCAGGGCAAGGGTCTTAATATCGCCAACCCCTTGGCACAGATTCTCTCTGTGGCAATGCTCTATGAGTATTTCGACTTGAAGGAGGAGGGTGCCCTCATCCGCAAGGCCGTAGATGCTTCTCTCGACCAGAACGTGCGCACACCCGAGATTCAGGTGGAAGGCGGCGCCAAGTATGGCACTAAGGAGGTTGGTGCATGGATTGTTGACTTCATCAAGAAAGCATGATAAAACCCATTTTCACAATGCTGCTGGCCTTTGTTGGGGCTGGCAGCATTTTTCCTCAGACACAGAAAGAATCTTCTCTGACACAGAAGGAGTGGCGCGACTCGCTTTCTGTGCTCAACCGTCAGATAATGTCGTCGCAGTATTCGTCCGACCTCTATCTGCG
The DNA here is from genome assembly GCA_945788545.1 of uncultured Prevotella sp. Next base: position 213 of record CALZMK010000318.1, on the reverse strand, counting down.
CAAGGCTGCCGTCAATCTCGAACTCGAGCAGTGGGATTATGCCATCGAGACATACAACGACATCCTGAAGCGAGAACCCTCAAACCCCGCTGCTCTTTTCTATCGTGGTTATGCCAATGGCAAACAGCGTCGCTACGAACTCGCAGCCAACGACTATCGCTCCTTCCTCAAGGTGGCTCCCGAGAATGTCGATGGTATGCTCGCCTTGGCATA
>CALZMK010000317.1 GCA_945788545.1 uncultured Prevotella sp. | reverse complement strand
GGTAGATAGAGCGTATTCCCCTCTTTCCGCAAATCCTTGGTATATACAATGTAACTCCTTTCCACCCTACTGGAGTATTTCTCACAAAAACGATCTATGGAGACATGAGACCTATAACCCGAAGACTTCACTTCCACGGGTTTGAGTTTTGCCCCGTCGGCAATCAAGAAATCCACTTCGTGATAATTCTTGCCATCCTCACGTAAGAACGTGTGATAGAATAGTCTATGACCGTTAGCCCTTAACATTTGGGCAACCATATTCTCGAAGACATAGCCAAGATTGACACTCAACTTGTCGCCCAATAACTTGCTGTATATCACGTTTTCAGTAAATTTCTTATCCCAGAAAGCAAGTGTTACGAATATACCTGTGTCAGCTACATACATCTTGTATTTTTCCAAATCCTGCGTAAGGGCCATACCGATGTTAGGGTCATCACAGTGGTATGCGACATTTACGGCAAAAGAATCGTTCATTTCGGATATGGTCTCAAGCATACGCCCTGGTTTCTCGCCTTTCAGCACACTTCCAATCTGGTATCGGGACACATTCTTGCTCAACTGTCCGGGTATTGCATTAAACAAGGCACCAGCCTTGCCTGATGAGTCAAACTTGTGGAAATCATCACCATAGAGCGCAATGATATTCCTTTTCACCCTATCTACTTCCGCCAAACTTCTTGTTTCAATATATTTCGCCACAGCCTGCGGCATTCCTCCCACAAGCATGTACAATCTAAAATTGCGCATCATCTGCCGATGTATATCATCACCCAAAGGCCTCATCTTAAGAAATGCCTGCCTAAGCAATCCAACAGTGGTATCATCTCCCAAAGCCCACCTGAATTCCTCATAATCCATAGGAAACATTTGCAGTCTTGTCTCTTCGCTTGGAATCACGATGTCCATCACATTTTTCCTTATTGAGATAAGGGAGCCTGTTTCGATATAATGATAACGTCCGTCCTTGACAAGATGTTTTATAGCTTGTCTGGCCTTGGGAGCCATCTGCACCTCATCGAATATGACAACCGACTTGCCTTCTTGAAGAGTTACGTTATACCGGAACTGAAGGTAGGTGAACAGGTCTTCGATGTTGGACAAATCATCAAATCTGCGCACAACTTCTGGGGAGGCAACGGAAAAATCTATGAACATATATGAGTCATATTCACGTTTGGCAAACTCTTCTACTATTGTTGATTTGCCGATACGTCTGGCACCTTCAACAAGTAGTGCAGTTTCGCCTTTTTGCTCATTTTTCCAGTTGAGCATATCTTCATAAATCTTTCTTCTAAATACTGTCTTGTTCATTTTGCTGACTTTTAGGGTTTTATGGGTGCAAAGGTAGTGATTTTGCCATTTTCCACCAAATTTTTTAAGTACTTTTTGCCATTTTCCACCAAATTTATTTCGGTTATTTGCCATTTTCCACCAAATTTGGTTGGCAAGCCTGTGTTTGAGAGTATGTGGGTCAGTTGGGTCAGAGTGACATTGGGGTCACTTCAGTACATTGGTTCGCCGTGGATCAGAGGAACCTATCCCTATGAATGCTGCAACAGGCGCAATGTCTGTTGCAGCATTTGTTTTATAAAAAAGGTGAAAATGTTTGGTTGTATGTATATTATTTCGTATCTTTGCAGACGTTATTCATAATGATTGTGATACATAACATTTGTGAGATATGGAAAAGAAGCAACTGAAGCGACTGCCCGTGGGCATACAGACATTCTCTGAGGTGATTGACCTCGACTGCCTGTATATAGACAAGACTGAGTATATCTGGAACATGATACACCTCAGCAAGTATATCTTCCTGAGCCGCCCGAGGCGGTTCGGCAAGTCGTTGCTTGTCTCTACGCTACAGGCTTACTACGAGGGAAGAAAGGACCTGTTCAAGGGACTCTTCATCGAGACAGTGGAGAAGGACTGGACGGAATATCCCGTGCTGAGATTAAGCATGGCTTCGGGCAAGCATATGGAGAAGGATCAGCTGGAACGCTATCTTCTCAATATTTTGCAAGAAAACGAGAGGCGTTTGGGTATAAGCTCTGACTCCAAAGACCCGAATGTACGATTGAAGAACCTGATTTTCAGTGCATACGAGAAGACAGGCAAGAAGGTTGTCGTACTCATCGACGAGTATGACGCCCCGCTGCTCGACGTGGTGCATGAGAAGGAGACATTGCCTGTGCTCCGCAATGTGATGCGCAATTTCTATTCGCCTCTGAAAGACTGTGACCCATATCTCCAGTTTGTCTTCCTCACCGGCATCACGAAGTTTTCGCAGCTCAGTATCTTCAGCGAGCTTAACAACCTGAAGAACATCTCCATGCGCCCCGACTATGCCGCGGTGTGTGGCATAACCGAGGACGAGATGCTCACTCAGATGTCCGACTATATCAACGACTTCGCCGAGGCTCAGCAGATAACTCGCGAAGAGGCCATCGAGGGACTGAAGCAGCAGTATGACGGCTATCACTTCACGTGGCCGTCGCCCGATATATACAATCCCTTCAGCCTTCTCAATGCCTTGCAGGATGGCGACTACACCAACTACTGGTTTGGTTCGGGCACTCCGACATATCTCATAGAGATGTTGCGCAAGTATAATGTCGTGCCGTCGAAAATAGGAGGCAGGCTTGTGTTAGCGTCAGCTTTCGACGCTCCCACCGAAAACATGAAGGACATAACCCCGCTGCTATACCAGAGCGGCTATATCACGATAAAGGAATACGACCGTGCGTCGAAACTATACACACTCGACATCCCGAACACCGAAATACGTGTAGGGCTGATGGAAAGTCTCTTGCCAAATTATGTGAATGAGTTTTATGTTGAAGGAGGCACTACGATAGGCTGTATGTACTTAGCCTTGCTCAAGGAAGACCTCGACGAGATGTTCCGCCTCCTTCAGGCATATCTCCTCACCGTGCCTTATTGCGACAATGCCAACTCCGAGGGGCATTACCAGCAGCTGCTCTATGTCATCTTCTCGCTCTTCGGCAGATATGTGGAGGTGGAGGTTCACACTCCCACAGGACGTGTGGATATAGTGATGAAGACCGCCAAGGCTCTATATCTCTTCGAGTTAAAGCTAAACATGTCCGCCCAGGCAGCCATCAATCAGATTGACCTCAAGGACTACTCCTCAAAGTTTGCCCTCTCTGGTCTGCCCATAGTAAAAGTGGGAATAAACTTCGACCCCGAACGGCGCACCATCGGCGATTGGAAGGTTGAAGATTGAAGCAAGAATTATATTCGGTAATTATGCCACAAGAAGAATTATTTGAACTGATTAAGTCTGATGAGAGTGACCGCATAATATAGAAAATC
>CALZMK010000316.1 GCA_945788545.1 uncultured Prevotella sp. | reverse complement strand
TCTCCCGATTCTGAATATCAAATTAGACACATCACCGACGCATTCTATCCTCCCATGAGATGACTCATTACAAATCTAACTACATAACTCTAAATGAATAACATGAAATCAATCACTAAGAAAATTGCCGGCACGATTGTTCTTGCCGCATTGAATCTGACGACAGCTTTGGCACAAACCGACGCCAAGGTGGAGTATTTCGGCATTTCAGACGTAAGACTTACGAGAAGTGCCTTCAAGCATGCAGAGGATATGGACATCCAGTATCTTCTCGCCCTCAATCCCGACCGCCTTCTGGCTCCTTATCTCAAGGGAGCGGGACTCACGCCCAAGGCCGACAACTACACCAACTGGGAGAACACCGGTCTCGACGGACATATCGGTGGACATTACGTGTCGGCACTCTCCTATATGTATGCCGCCACAGGAAATGAGGAAATCGGAAGGCGTCTCGACTATATGCTTTCCGAACTGAAACGTTGTCAGGACACTGCCGGCGATGGATATCTATGTGGTGTGCCCGACGGACGCTCGATGTGGAAGGAGATTGAGCAAGGCAACGTGAGGGCAGCCACCTTCGGACTCAACGACCGATGGGTGCCTCTGTATAACATCCATAAGATATATGCCGGATTGCGCGATGCATATCTTGTGGCACATCGTGAGGAGGCAAAGGATATGCTCGTGAAACTCACCGACTGGATGGAGCGCACAACTGCCAACCTCACCGACGAACAGATGCAGGACATGTTGCGAAGCGAACATGGAGGACTCAACGAGACATTCGCCGATGTAGCAGCCATTACTGGTGACAAGCGTTATCTAAAGCTCGCTCACCGATTCAGTCATGAAATCATCCTCAATCCTCTGTTGAAGAATGAGGATAAACTGACAGGCATTCATGCCAATACCCAGATTCCGAAGGTCATCGGATTCAAGCGCATTGCCGACTTGGAGAAGAATGACTCATGGAGCAAAGCTGCCGACTTCTTCTGGCAGACCGTTGTCAACAACCGCTCTATCACCATCGGTGGAAACAGTGTGTTCGAGCATTTCCATCCTGCCGACAACTTCGAGTCGATGCGCACCAGCGAACAGGGTCCCGAAACTTGCAACACCTATAATATGTTGCGCCTGACGAAGTTGCTTTATGCCACATCAGCCGATGCGCGATATATGGACTATTACGAGCGTGCGCTATATAATCATATCCTTTCGACCCAAGACCCAGTGCAGGGAGGATTTGTGTATTTCACCCCTATGCGCTCAGGTCACTATCGCGTGTATTCACAACCACAGACGAGCTTTTGGTGTTGCGTGGGTAGCGGACTTGAGAATCATGCCCGCTATGGCGAGATGATATATGCCCACAAGGGCAACGACCAGCTCTATGTCAACCTTTTCATCCCCTCAACATTGAAATGGGGCGACATCAGCATCGAACAATCAACATCATTCCCCGATGAGGAGGGCACAAGCGTCATCGTCACCTCAAAAAAAGGAAAAACGAAGTTCACGCTTAACGTCCGTGTGCCCGAATGGGTGAATGCCAACGAACTATCGCTCACCATCAACGGTAATACCGAGAAGGTGGAGATAGCCGATGGATATGTCAAGATGAACCGTTCGTGGAAGGATGGCGACAAAGTGCATATCTCAATGCCCATGCACCTGAGAGCCATCGACATGCCCGACAACTCCCACAACTACTCATTCCTCTATGGTCCTATCGTCCTTGCTTCGCGCATGGGCACCCAACGTCAGGACGGCATGTTTGCCGACGACAGTCGTGGAGGGCATATCGCCCAAGGTCCTCGTCTGCCATTGCAGAACATGCCGGTGATTGTAGGCGACACCGATGATATTCTCTCGCATATCACCAAGACCAATGGCAAGATGGAATTCATACTCAAGGGTGTGAGTCCCGAGAATTACGAGGGAATGAAACTCGAGCCCTTCTATCGCATACACGAGTCGCGCTATATGGCATATTGGCCTGTGTTGTCAGCTTCCGAAGTACAGAAGCGACAGGAGGAAGTGGCACGCCAAGAGAGCATTGCCCAAGCACTTGAGGCACGCACAGCCGACAAGGTGACCTGTGGCGAGCAGCAGCCCGAGAGCGACCATTTCGTGAAGATGGAATGGAGCGGCACGGGCAACGATGGTGGTGTGCAGTGGCGCGAAACCCGCCAGTGGTTCTCCTATCGCATGAAGACCAACGGCCGCAAGATTACCGCCGTACGAATAGCCTTCCGCCCAGAGAACAACCGTGATGCCCGTGTGCTCATTGGCGACACCGAGATAGGCTCGTTCTCCACCGCCCCCAACGGCATCATCGAACTGCCAGTGAATCCTGACATCATCGGCAAGGCCGAAACTATCTCTCTGAAGATAGCCAAGGGCAACAAGGACATCACGCCCCACGTCTATGAAGTGAGACTGATTGCGGAATAATCTCCACTATACTACTCCCAACACTCGATGTCACTCTCGATTTCGGGCATCATCGAGCGATGGAACTCAGGATTTCGGCCTTCTTTCTTTTGTGCCAAATAATTGCGCAAGAGGAAGAAGGCTTTTGGTGATAATTGGATGATAGCCACAAGATTCACTATCGTCATCACTCCCATAGCCAAATCAACAATGCTCCATGCCTCCTGCAACGATACCAATGCTCCAGCCATCACTGTTGCTCCCGTGATGATGCGGAAGAGGTTGATATACGATTTCTTTTGGGTGATAAACCTAATGTTGGTCTCGCCATAGAAATAGTTGGCGATGATGGTGCTGTAGGCAAAGAGGAAGATGGCAGCCGTTATGAACATACCGCCAAGAGGCCCGATGTGGTGTTCAAGCGAATATTTCGTAAGTATGATGCCGTCGCGACCGCTGTCATAAATGCCCGAGAGCAGGATGATGAAGGCAGTGCATGAGCACACAACGATAGTGTCGGTGAACACACCCAACGACTGCAGCAATCCTTGTTTCACGGGATGAGACGTATGGGCAATGGCGGCAGCATTGGGCGCACTACCTTCGCCCGCTTCATTGCTGAACAACCCTCGCTTCACTCCCTGCATAACAGCCACACCGAAGGCTCCACCCACGGCTTGTTCCAGTCCGAATGCACTCTTCACTATCAGTGCTATCATTGCCGGTATCTCGGTGATGTTCATCAATATCACGATTATGGCTATAATGACATATCCAATAGCCATAAACGGTACTACGATACTTGCGAAATGACTGATGCGACGTATTCCTCCGAAGATGATGATGAGTGTGGCGATGGTGATGGTGAGGCCTATCCACTTGGCGTCGATGGCGAGCGAGTCGGCAAGGGC
>CALZMK010000315.1 GCA_945788545.1 uncultured Prevotella sp. | reverse complement strand
AGCGTAATGCCATCCTGCTGCGTCAGGGTGTCTTTGTCTCGAAGATCGAGCTGCTCGCTCAGAACAACCATGCCACACTGCGCCTCACACCCGACAGCATCGACTTTGCACCGGGCGACACCGCAGCCTTGGGCACAGTGACCTACGAGCTGAAGGAACGCCCTACAGAAGACTTCCTCTATGGCGACCCTTTGGAGAAGCTCTCACCTACCGGCCCTGAATACACCATCGAGCAGTATGGCACCGACGGCACAAAGGCCACTCGCGTGGGCGAGAGCATGATGGTGATGCCTGGCGCAATAGAGTTCTTTGCCAACATCTACATCACCGAGTATGTGGACATGTATGGCAACCTCGTGGAGGGCTCGGCAGACATGGCAGAAGGCGGCAACACCAAGGTATATAAGAACACGCGCATACGTGCCAACAAGGACGGCTCGAAGGAGTTTGAGGCAGGCAAGAGCTATATGATCACACTCACCGCCTATGCCTTGCAAGGACTGGAGGTCAATACCGACCTTGTGGCGTGGAACGAAGGCGGCTCGACCGACATAGACCCAGAGGATCAGCTGTTCGACGGTGTCAACACCATCACGATGCCAGTGGCGTTCTACGGCATCCACAACGAAGTCCCTGGCGAAGACTATCAGATACGACGCGGCACGAGCTGGAAACGCGCCGACCTGAAGCAGGACACCGTGAGTTACAACCAAGAGGGTGTCCACTGGTTTGCCATCCGCGAGGAGTATGAGCTGGACAAGTGGGTCAACCTCGACAACCAGCGCGACTACCTTGACCCGAAGTTCAACCAGGTGAAGAAGAGCGATGTGACCTACACGTTCTCGGTCAACCTCGACCCGACGCGCAAGGTTGAGTTCAACTACCGCCTCTACTACACCACCGACTCGCGCGGAGTGGCCATGACCGAGGATAAGCGACGCTACTTAGTGCGCATCAAGGAAGCGCCGCCGAAAGAATGATTATTAATTCAATAGAATTAAATATTTTGATTTTTTATCCCCAATTATTAATTTTAAAACAATTTCACTATGAAAAAGTTTTTCTTATTTGCAAGCTTAGCATTAGTGCTTGCAAGCTGCTCAAGCGAAGCAGAAGAGGCTGTTATCAAGCCTAATGAGACTCCAGAAGAAGAGGTTGCTGATCTTGTGGAGATTAAGCTCGGTGGAACTCGTGCATCAGCTTCAACAGAGGCTTCTACCCGTGCCGCACATGTTATTAGTGCATTTAACGACACAAAAGTGGGAATCTATGCAGTCGATGATGCTACTTCAGATCCATTTGCGATGGGAACAGTTGCAGCAAACGGTATTACAGAAGCCAAAACTGTAATCCTCAACAACGTTGTGTCGACTGCTGAAGCTCCTTCAGGAAACATTAGTAAGATTAATCTCAGCATTCCATCAGATCATTCAGGTATGCAAAAGTGGTATTATCCAAGATCTATTAACGCGTACTGCTACACATTCTTTGGATACTATCCTTATTCTGAAAATGCAGCGATAGCAAGCAATGGCGATTCTATTTCAATACCTGGAACATTTGATGGTTCAGAGGATGTTATGATGGGTAAATCTGATCCCGTAGATAATGGTTACAACGCAAAATATTATCGCGATAATACAGTAACCAATCATCCGGAAATCAAATTTAAGCATATGACAGCTCAGATTGAGCTCTATTTCAAGAAGGGTGCAGGTGAGGCACTTCCTGATAACTACGTTGTTCAAGCATATTTTAGAGAACCAACAAAATACAATTTAGTTATTAATCGAGATTGCTCTAATGAAATCAAGTGGTCAACAGAGTCATCGGATTCTGCTTATGTTTATGCAGTAGGTGAGCCTTATAATGAAAATAAAGTATATAATGCTAACGAATACGTTACAAGTGGTGAAAATTTATATCAAATAACTGGAAGCACCAATGGCAATGGCCAACCTATTGGCGATGTTGCAGATACATCGAATGGTATTGAGCCTGTTGTTGATCCAAGCACTGGATATCCTGTATTTGTTGCTACATCGCAGAATCTACTTACAAAGACTTTGTACGTAAAGCTAGCTGACGGAACTGTGTCTGAAGTGCCAATCAATGCTCCTCAAGATATCACACCTAGGTGTTTTGCTCCTGGCTACAAATACAAGGTTGTTCTTACAATCAATGGTCCACAGGAAATCTTGGTTAACGCATCTGTTGAGGAGTGGACGGAAGTTGGTCAAAATATCAATGGTGAAATCTAACCCCTATGCCAGCAAGGTTAATATATAGCATATTAGTATTATTCTTGCTTGTAGATTGTACAAGCGAGTCTCTGGATGTCCTTGACCCTACGCAGGGTCAGGGGCAGGGGACTCCTGTGCAATTTTATTACACCATCGAAGGCCGTGAGGATTCGACGGTGACACGAGCCGTGAACGAAAGCAACCGATTGGCTGACGGCTCAAAGATAGGAATATGGGCTCTGTGGTGGAAACAGAAGAACGACGCTACGGGCGATTATATCTATATCAACAATCCAGGTACGGCGTGGGACAACGTCAATATCCGCAACGGATTCCACAATGCCTGCTATGTCGCCAAGACAGAATCGACCGTCAATGGCAACACAACGACTTACCAATACCTCTTCAAGCCAGAGGAAGGCACGGAGGTAGGCACTATACCAGACCTCGGTGGGCTCAGAGTCTTTGCCTACTACCCATATCAGACCGACCTCTATAACAACTACATCAGCCCTAACATGCCGAAGATCGACGTGAAGGCTGAATCGAGCTACCTCAACACCCACGATGCCAGCGAGATTGAGGACTATCTATACACTGGTCCGATTGAGGCAACAGCCGAAAACGGCACTATCAATCTCACGTTCAAGCACGCTATGGCTCAGATTCAGGTGTATGTGAGGACAACAAATGCTAACTGGTCGAACGCACTGGTAGCACCGAGAATAAACAAGCTGACGCTGACTACGACATATCAGATCGGCAAGATGGAACTCGAAACGGGCGACTTCAACCCAAGCTTGTCAGACTTCAGCACACAAAGATATAATCTCAGCCACATATTACGCAAGATATACGGAGAGACTCCAATCGCAACGTTTCTTGTTTTCCCCGAGGCTAAGACAGAAAAAGACCAGACGACAGTGTTGAGTCTGGTTGCCAACATATCAGAGGCCACAGGCACAGGGACTTATGCAGAAGGTATAGACAACACGCTGTTCTTCATGACAGCCGACAACACCATCACCATCACCAAGGGCAAGATCACAAAGGTATATATCACAATCAACAAGATAAACTAACAGCAAAGCATAGTAATGACAAAAA
>CALZMK010000314.1 GCA_945788545.1 uncultured Prevotella sp. | reverse complement strand
CTACAGCTTGGTGTCCAAACTCCACATGGGCGGGTTCGGCAGTCTCACTATAGCAAAGCAAGGCTTTGAACCGAGGTGCTTTGGCGTAATTGCCCGGATAATCACTGTTTTGAGCCGAGAGAGAGCTCATACCAAGGAGCAAGACCATTGCAACCATGGAGCAAAGGCATTTGAGTCTTTTCATTTCTTTATAATCTTAATTCCGTTTTACAAAATAATCCAAAATAAGAATTTGGCCCCATACGAGAGACGGAGAGCAAGTGTTGTAATGCAGACAAATAAATAGCGTGTACGCATAAGAAGCCTATCATTTAATTTTTAATCGTAAAATTACGTAAAATGTGTGGTGTAACCAATTCTACATGGCCCCACAAAGCTTATTCCGATGATTTTTCTACCCATTTGACGATAAATCCACCCTCTCCACGCAGCTTCAAACCGCATATCAAGATAACATTTCCACTATTTTTGATTCTCACATAACCACTATCTACCACAAGATTATTATCTTTGCGTTTAAGACAACTTGGGTTTGGCATAAACTCAATTCTAATCTTTAGCAATCATGAAAGGTATGCTTGGCACAATGGTGTGGGACGACACAGGGGATAACGCCGGCATGACCCTTCACCAGGCCATAGCAAACAAACTATTTGTAGCATATAAAATACTCACTTGGATATGACTCTGCGATACCTATTGACAACCATCCTGGCATCCTCACTTTTGTTTTGCCACGCCGGCAGTAGCCAAGCTGCTCCCAAAACGGGGAAGAATGCCGAAAAGGTGGTGGTGGCCTATGTAACCTCGTGGTCGGATGTCACTCCTGACCCTAAGTTTATGACCCACATCAACTATGCATTCGGTGGAGTGAATAAGACATTTGATGGCGTTGATATATCCAACCCCGAGCGACTGAAAATGATAGCCGGACTCAAGAAACAGGCTCCGGCACTCAAAGTACTGCTCTCAATAGGCGGCTGGGGCAGCGGCCGATTCAGCGAGATGGCTGCCGACACACTCTTGCGTGCATCATTTGCCGCCGCCTGCCGACGGGTTGTTGACTTCTACAACCTCGATGGCATCGACATCGACTGGGAGTATCCTACAAGCAAGGTTGCCGGCATTTCAGCATCGCCCGACGACACCCGTAATTTCACAAAACTCATGAGCGACATACGCCAAGCCATCGGTGCCGACAAACTGCTTACGCTCGCCACTGTGCACAACGGCAGTTACATCGATTTTCATGGCATTTTGCCGTACATCGATTTTGTTAACATCATGACTTATGACATGGGCAACCCCCCTTATTTGCACTCAGCACTCTACGATTCGCCTAACACCAATGGCAATACCACCGAAGCCGGGGTGCGTGCCCACCTTACTGCCGGCGTGCCTCCCTCGATGTTGGTGGTAGGTATGCCATTCTACGGTCGCGGCAAGGAACCGTTTCACTCGTTTGCCGACTATGGCAAGATGAAGAGTCTCCCAGAAGGCTTCAGCGAAAATGGGACGAGAAAGCACTGGTGCCATATATCACCGACACCGAAGGAAAACTTGTGCTCGGCTTTGAAAATGCACGTTCACTCCAAATCAAATGCGATTATGTTATTGACAACGGTTTGCGCGGTGCTATGTACTGGGAATATTCGGGTGACGATGACAATAACACCCTTCGCTCGGCAGTGGCTGACCATATTTTAGGCAAAGCCGACAAGAAGCATGTGCTTGTGATAAGCGAAGGCGGAGGTCAGCACGGCGCATTCACCCAGGCTGCCATGCAATGGCTCATAGAACAAGGGAAAAAGAAGAACTTCGCCGTCAACGAAATACACCGAGCCGATGCTATAAGCGAGCGATTCCTTGCCGACTACGACCTTGTAATACAACTCGATTTCCCACCCTACACATGGCCTGAATATGCCGAAGCCGCTTTCATGCGCTATATCGAAGAAGGCAGCGGAGCATGGATTGGATTCCATCATGCCACCCTTCTCGGTGAGTTCGACGGCTATCCTTTATGGCAATGGTTCAGTGACTTTATGGGTGGCATCACATTCAAAAACTATGTAGCCCAACTCGCCGATGGCACGGTGATGGTGGAAGATACCAAGCACCCCGTGATGAAAGGCGTAAGCCGCAAATTCGTTCTCCCAGATGATGAATGGTACACCTACAATCGTTCGCCTCGCGGCAATGTGCGAGTGCTCGCCTCGGTAGACGAAGCCAGTTACACACCCACCTCCGACGTGAAGATGGGTGACCACCCCGTAATCTGGACCAACGAAGCCGTCAAGGCTAAGAATGTCTATTTCCAGTTTGGTCATAGCCCCCTTCTTCTTGAGAACAAGTGGTTCAAGCGACTGTTTTCTAACGCTATAGAATGGAGTCTTGACAGCAAACACACGAAGTAGCTTCACGATTTATCTGTTGGCATGTTTTTCTTGGTTATTTAACTCAAAAGTGCTAAATTTGCACCTTGGAGAGTGCATATTGCGCTATAATCTGCACTTTCCATCGTGCATATTGATGTTAAACTTGCACTTTTCAAGGTGCATATAAATACATTTCTACTATGGATTTGACATTGACTGAATTTATGAAGGAACAGCTGAACCTTGTTTCAACTGACTTCAAGCGTTATATGTACGACAAGCTGCCATGGGAGGCAAGACTTGTCGGTCTGATGGGACCTCGTGGTGTCGGAAAGTCCACGATGGTACTACAGCATATCAAGGAGCAAGCCGAAGACGTACAGAGCAAGAGCCTGTATGTTTCTGCTGACCACAGCTATTTTTCAACCCACACGCTCATCGACACTGCAGCCCAGTTTGTCCGTGAGGGTGGAGAATGGCTTTATATCGACGAGGTACACAAGTACGAGGGATGGTCGACAGAACTGAAGCAGATCTACGACTCCCATCCAAAGCTTCATGTGTTCTTCACAGGTTCCTCAGTTCTGGATATTCTGGAAGGTGAAGCCGACCTTAGCCGTCGCGTGCTTCTCAACAATATGCAGGGACTTTCGTTCCGTGAGTTCCTTGAACTGTTCCATGGCATAAAGACTCCAGTACGTACCTTGAAGGAAGTCCTGGAGGGCAAGGTACAGATAGAAGGTGTTGAACATCCTCTTCCTTTGTTCGAGCAGTATCTTCGTGAGGGATATTATCCTTTCTCACTCGAAGGCTACTTCCAGCAGCGTCTTCAGCAGGTGATCCGTCTGACTATGGAGGTTGACATACCGCAGTATGCCAACATGACCCCTGCAACAGGCAGAAAGCTTCGCCGTATGCTTGGCATCATCGCAAGCAATGTTCCATACAAGCCAGAGGCATCATCCCTTGCCAATGAGATAAAGGTAAGTCGC
>CALZMK010000313.1 GCA_945788545.1 uncultured Prevotella sp. | reverse complement strand
ATAATGCAGACAGAACAGCAGTTTGACACACCTGTGGGCGACAGGGGCAGCCGACTGTCGGGCGGACAGAGACAGCGTGTGAGCATAGCCAGGGCCATCCTGAAGAATCCGCCTATACTCATCCTCGACGAGGCCACATCGGCTCTCGACACCGAGAGCGAGCGACTTGTGCAGGACGCACTGGAACGACTGATGAAGACGCGCACCACAGTAGCTATTGCCCATCGACTGAGTACCATCAAGTGTGCCGACGAGATATATGTCATCCACGAGGGTGAAATCGTGGAGCGTGGCACACACGACGAACTGCTCGCCATCGACGGATATTACAAGAAGCTCAACGACATGCAATCGTTATAGAAAGAGGAAGGCGGATTATTTGAGTTCGCCTGCCTCGTATTGCTTCTTCACCTTGACATAGGTTTTGGTAGTGCCAAAACCGCTCTTGGTTGCAACCTCAGTCTGGGTAGCCTTGGGATGTTGCTCAAGATACTTGATGGCATATAATATGCGCAGGGTGTTGACATAGCAGTAGAACGAACCGAATCGCTCGCGGAAAACCACTGAGAGATATGTGCGATTGGTAGAGAGTCGCTCGGACAGGACTGTCTTGTTAAACTTGGGATCAAGATAGAGTTCCTCGTCTTCTACAATATCACGAATTTGTCGCTCGATATTGTCCTTGACTGCTGTGGGAACGGCATTGTTGCGGACAGAGACTGCCTTTGCCTCAATGGCATCCTTTTCAATGTCCTTCTCCATCGTCTCGCACACCTTACGCTGCGGATGGAGAATCAAGATGGTGATGCAAACACCTAATACAGTTATAAACAATAAATTGCAAGCATTGACTACATAACTATCTATAAGGAACACTGCCAATGATATGAGCCATGCCGCAAAAGGGATGAAAATCACTATTCGGGCAAAGCTAAGGGGGAAGTCGTCCTCATTGGAATATTCACCACGTACAAACTCCTTGATCTTGAGGTAAAGCCAATGAGTAGTAAACATCATCTTAGTAGCAAGCACAAATGATACTACCAATATAGTAATCTCCGACCACATCCCGTATGATTTGAGGCTATCCCCTCCTAAACATGCCAACACGAATAACTCGACAAATGCAGCTATAGGCAATATCAGTAGAAGCAGATAACGACGAATCCAAATACGGGTAGTACCGAAAAAGAAGGAACGGAACGCCACTGTGCCGAACACGGGTATATAGAACAGCATGTATGACTTGATATATAGCCATGTATCATAACTCTCCGGATGAAAAAGATATGGAATCAAGAGTGTTAGGCCAAGGAACGCAAAAGTGACAAACGTGCGCGAGGGATAGAAATACGACGGATTAAGATTATATGGCTTACACATATGGCACCATCTGAATATGGCACATATCACGGCATTGAGAATCAGTGTATAGCATGCTGTCTGACAAAATAGTATTTCATTCATATTAATCTAACTTTAATGATAGAAAAAAGCAAAGAGAAGAAGCAGGCGGATATTCGTCAAGCTTCTTCTCTTTTTGGATATAACTGTCGGGATGAGGCGACTCGAACGCCCGACCCCTACGTCCCGAACGTAGTGCGCTACCAACTGCGCTACATCCCGATTTCAGTTTGCGGGTGCAAAGTTACACTTTTTTTTTGTAATACGTGCAACTTTTTGCGAAAACTTTCATAAAATTCTATAAAGTCTCGGGCAATTGGTATAGCTTGATGCCATTGCTTCCCTTTATGAGGATATAATAACCCTTAGGCTGAACTGCGGCAATGGCTGCCTTCACCTCCTCGATGTCGGCAAACTTGCGCAGCGAGGTGGTGGTATTGCCAAAGGCTTCTCCCACAAGCCATGTGTTGTCAAGATGGGCCTCAGCGAGGAAGTCAACCACCTTCTGATGTTCCTCGGCACTCGACTCGCCCAATTCCCTCATGTCGCCAAGAATAGCCATCTTGGGACTCACCTGCATATCACGGAAATTGCGCAAGGCTGCCGCCATACTGGTGGGATTGGCATTATAGGCATCCACGATAAGATGATTGTGGGCAGTCTCGGTGAGTTGAGAACGGTTGTTGCTCGGTTCGTAGGAAGAAAGTGCATGGCAGATGGCCTGCGGAGTGACACCGAAATGCAATCCGATGGTGGCTGCGGCAAGCATGTTGTAAATATTATAACTACCGATGAGGTGTGTGGGGACATCATACCAACTGTCACCATCGGTCCAACGGAAATGGAGGAACGGGGCACATTCCACAACCTCACCCCTCACGTTAAGTCCATCCTGCTCTCCCACCCCATATTTAATAAGGTGAAGGCCATCGGCTATACGCATGAGATGCTCATTGCCCGCATCAATAAACACCTTGGATGATGGATTGCTGCGCAGATAATCATATAATTCACCCTTGGTGCGGACGACTCCCTCAAACGAACCGAATCCTTGCAAGTGGGCCTTACCCACATTGGTGATAATACCATAAGCAGGTTCAACAGTCTCCACCAAAGTCTTGATGTCGCCAGGATGACTTGCCCCCATCTCTACCACAGCTATATCATGCTCGGGGGAAAGGCGGAAGAGTGTCTTGGGCACTCCGACGTCGTTATTGAAGTTACCCTGAGTGAACAATACATTGTATTTCTCGCCAAGTACTGCCGCAACAAGTTCCTTGGTGGTAGTCTTACCATTGGTGCCGGTGATACCTATCACCGGGATATCAAACTGGCGTCGATGATGACGGGCAAGAGCCTTGAATGTGGCAAGACAATCTTCAACAAGGATATATCTCTTGTCGGACGTGTCGGCATATTCTGCCTCGTCAACAACTGCATAGGCACAACCCTTGTCGAGGGCTGAGGCGGCAAACTTGTTTCCGTCGAATGACTCTCCCTTTAAGGCAAGGAAGATTGAGCCTTCGGGGCAATCACGACTGTCGGTTGTAATCACCGGATGTTGGCGATATATTTCATATAGTTCTTCAATTTCCATATCACATTATTTTATAATTGACGTGCAAAAGTACGGCATTTTTCGCACATAACGAAATAAATCGCTATTTTTTTTGCCTTTTATTTGTTTTTATGCTCAAAATAGATTATCTTTGCAGAAAATTGAAGGTTGAATAATGGAATATACAATAAATGTGAGTGGAAAACTCATGGATATGAGCAGCCCAAAGGTGATGGGTATATTGAATGTGACGCCCGACTCTTTCTTTTCGGGAAGCAGAAAGCAGACTGAACTGGAGATTGCCGAACGCTGCAACCAAATCATCGCAGAGGGTGGCGACATTATCGACGTGGGGGCATTCTCTACCCGACCAGGTGCGTCCGAAGTGACTGAGGCAGAAGAGATGGAACGATTGCGTCA
>CALZMK010000312.1 GCA_945788545.1 uncultured Prevotella sp. | reverse complement strand
TAAAAAAAGACGATTATGGAAAAGATTTTTATCCCCAACGACAACATGACTCCCGTTGTCATCGACACTGCTGAGTCGCAGGAACATTATCGTGCACGAGTGTATAAGATGCCGTCGGGCACAACAGTCACCATCCCCGTGAGGGAGGGCAGCCGAGGTCCTCTCTACATCGACCTGCTCACATCGAGCAAGCACGGAAAGCTTCGCACCACAGCCAAGCATTTCCATCTCTCGTTTGACATTCCGATCTCCGAAGGCATGGCCTATGCCGGCCAATGCGTGGAGGAGGAAATAGCTCATTTCATTCATTTCATGAAACACTCTAACCTATAGTTTATGGCAGATAACACTGTAATACTATTTCCCGAAGAGGAAGGCTCGCAGAGCCTTGCCTCTTCACTCGACACCAAGGAACAAAAGGCCAAGGAAGAAGACGCCAAGGAAGAAGAAACCTTGGGAAAAGAAGCCATGGAAGAAGAAACCATGGAAAAGCCTCCGAAGTATTCCCTGCCCAAGGACAAGGACGAGCCAGCGGTGGTGAGAGAACTGATGACGAATGCCCCGGGGCCGTTTAAGATTCCCACGTTCTTCTCCTCGGTCACATGCCTCACCGCATTGGCCACACGCATCCGCGTGTATTACCCCTACGACGGCATGAACGAGCACGCATTGCTACTGCAGACCATCATCACTGGCGAGCAGAGTTCGGGAAAATCATTTGCACGCAACAACGTGGAGAATGTGATCATGGCCCCGATGAAAAATCGCGACGACGAGCAACGACGCCAGGAGCAGGCCTACCGCGAACTGAAGCAGACGGCCTCGAAGACCGAGAAGTTGCCCGATGCTCCCCACACGGTGATACGCACCTGTCCCATATCCATCTCGATAGCCCAGCTCATCAAGCGAGCCGATGCCCCGCAGAGATATTTCGGAACGCCATTGACCCTGTGGTCGTTCACCGACGAGCTGAGCGCAGCCGTTGAGAGCAACAAGCGTGCATTTTCGAACATCAAGACCATAGCGCGCACCAGCTACGACCTGCACAGCACATACGGTGTTGACTATCTGAGCGACAACTCGTATTCGGCCACGGTTGATATTCTGCAATGCTCGCTCTATCTATCAACCCCGAGTGCTCTCGACGCTTATGCCGACAAGGCATTTATCGAGGGTGGCGGAGTGACGCGCACCATCCTCGTCGAACTGAGCGATGGCCTGGGCGAGGAGGCTCCCATCTTCAAGATGCTGACCTCCAAGCAGAAGTCAACTATCGACCGCATCCTGGAGCAGATGGACGCAGATGTATATAACGAGAGCGACGGCAGCATTCAGCCCGAGATGTATATCGACATGAGTTGGATGTTCGCAACAGTGCGTGAGTGGTGTGAGGAGCAAAACCGCCTTATCCTTCGCTCGGGAAGCCGCGCCCACAACACCTTCTTCAAGCGCTCGTCGGTGTCGGCATTCCGCATTGCCACGCTTTGTGCATATCTTTACGGTTTGGAGTGCGGTTCGCAAAAACTCTCCACCAAGTATCGCAAGCGCGTGAGGCAGATATACCTCTTCTGTGCACAATATATCCTCGACTCGATGCTCAGAAAGTGGGGCAAGCGATACGAGGAGCTGACGCAGCAGCGCATCCAAGGCGACAGCCAGGTGAGAGTGCCCGTGTTCGACCAGTTGAGCAAGACATTCACACGCGACCAACTCGACGAGATTATCAAGCGCAACGAGGTGAGCACGCCCACCCGCATTTTCCTCTCGAAATGGAAGGCCAAGGGCTGGATCAGAGAAACCCAGAAGCATGTATATCAAAAAATGTCGTAATATGTTATCCGATTTTGACATTCAGAAGCTCCGCGCACTCCCGATAGAGAGTGTCGCCGAGCGACTGGGGCTAAGAGTGAGCCGCGGGCGCTGCCTGTGTCCGTTCCACGACGACAGTCGTCCGTCGCTGATGTTTCGCCGGGGCAAGAATTCATATCATTGCTTCGTGTGTGGCGCAGGAGGTTCGGGTCCCATCGACCTTGTGATGAAATATCTCAACAAGACATTCATCGAGGCTTGCTATTGGCTTGCCAACGAGCACAACGTGATCATTACAGATGAAAACAACCAACGCCAACGACGTGTGACGCATCATTCATCCAAGAATGCCACGCCCATCGACATTGCCCACCTGGAGAGTGTCATTGCCAATAAGATATTGACCGCCGAGGCCCGACACTTCCTCTTCGACGAGAGAAGAATCAGGGAAGACGTGGTGGCAGAACTTGGACTGAGCAGCATCAGTAGCCCCGTGCCAATGAGCGGCAACCTCAACGAGGGATGGTTTAATGCGCCCTCGCTGCTCATCCCCTACAGGGACATCGACGGACGGCTTTTGAGCGTGCAAGCCCGATACTTAGGGAGGGATAAAGACAAACCCCGATTCCAATTCCCACGAGGAAACAATTGCGGGATATACAATCTTCCAGTGTTGAGGACGTTGGCCGACGGCGAACCGCTCTTCGTCACCGAAGGCGCAAGCGACTGCTGGGCAATGCTCTCGGCAGGCCATAAGGCGATAGCCATCCCGAGCGCCACACTGCTGAAGCCGGAGGACGTGGCAATGCTCAAGTCGGTGAAGACGCTCACCAACATCCACATCTGTCCCGACCGCGACCGTCCCGGAGAGGCATTGGCTCTCGACCTCAGGAAGCATTTCCCCCAGATAATGCGCCACCAACTGCCCGAGGGCTACAAGGATTTTGGCGACTACTGGAAGACAAGGGGCTACAAGATATAGCATCTCGCTTAAGATATGGAGCAAAATGTTACCTTGTTACCCGTTACCCACTTGTTTTTTGCATATATATATTCAAATAAAAACTTATATCATGGACATCAAAATAAAAAGAACAAATACAAAAGGTGAAATCACCGAGGGCCGACTCACCATCGACGGCCAACTCGTGTGCGACACTCTCGAGAACACCCTCACGCGTCTCGACCCGGGCACTTACCCCATAATCCTCGTGAAATGCAAGCAGTATGCACGCAAGATGATATGCATTCAGCAATCCACGATGTCGCTCATCGTCAGCGACGAGGGGTGCAATTCATGCACAAAACAAAAGTTAGTGTTCCCTAACACGTTGCTCCCCCGCCATTGCCCGATGATAAAGCCCGGCAACGGCATCCACGGCCGTCACGACGGTTCAATCCTTGTGGGCACGCGCTCATGCCTCGGCTGCATCATCCATCCCAAGCCCGCCTTCGACTCGCTCTACGAGCGCATACGCAAGAACCTGGAGCGCAGGCGCGAGGTGACATTAGTGATTGAGGAGTGATAAACAGAAAAAGCAGCTACGATTTGGGTCGTAACTGCTTTCTTTTTTTGAAGGTG
>CALZMK010000311.1 GCA_945788545.1 uncultured Prevotella sp. | reverse complement strand
CCAATTCCCTCATGTCGCCAAGTATTGCCATCTTCGGTTCCACCTGCATATCACGGAAGTTGCGCAATGCAGCCGCCATACTCGTGGGATTGGCGTTGTATGCATCCACGATGAGATGGTTGTGCTGTGTCTCAGTGAGTTGCGAGCGATTGTTGCTCGGTTCGTATGACGACAGGGCATGACAAATCTCTTCGGGCTTTACTCCAAAGTGCAGACCGATGGTTGCAGCAGCCAACATATTATATATATTATAGCTTCCGATGAGATGAGTGTTGACATCATACCACCTCTCGCCGTCGGTCCAGCGGAAATGCAGGAATGGTGCACAATCCACCACTTCGCCTCTCACGCTCAGTCCCTCGATTGGCTCCGTACTATATTTAATAAGGTGTAGTCCGTCGGCTATACCCATCAGATGTTCGTTGCCTGCATCAATAAACACCCTGGACGACGGATTGCCACGCAGGAAATCATACAGTTCGCCCTTGGTGCGCACCACACCCTCAAACGAACCGAAGCCTTGCAGGTGAGCTTTGCCCACATTGGTTATGATACCATATTGCGGTTCCACCGTCTCCACCAATGTCTTGATGTCGCCTGGATGACTTGCCCCCATCTCCACCACGGCTATGTCGTGCTCGGGTGTGAGGCGGAAAATCGTCTTCGGCACTCCCACGTCATTGTTGAAGTTGCCTTGTGTGAACATCACATTGTATTTCTCGCCAAGCACTGCCGCCACAAGTTCCTTGGTGGTTGTCTTGCCGTTTGTTCCGGTGATTCCTATCACCGGTATGTTGAATTGTCGGCGATGATGTCGTGCGAGAGCCTTGAATGTGGCAAGGCAGTCATCCACTAGTATATATCTTTTGTCGGCAATGTCGGCATATTCCTTTTCATCCACTATTGCATACGAGCAACCCTTGTCGAGAGCTGATGCGGCAAACTTGTTGCCGTCGAATGATTCGCCTTTGAGGGCAAGGAAAATCGACCCCTCGGGGCAGTCACGACTATCGGTGGTTATCACCGGATGCTGGCGGTAGATTTCGTAAAGTGATTCTATTTTCATATCTCTTTTTTTCTAAATGACGTGCAAAATTACGTCATTTTTCGCATATAAAGAAATAAATCGGTTGTTTTTTTGCTTTTTATTTGTTTTTGTGCGCAAAATAAATTATCTTTGCAGAAAATTGAAGATATAAGATTTGGAATATACAATTAATGTGGGAGGCAAACTCATGGATATGAGTAGCCCCAAAGTGATGGGCATATTGAATGTTACGCCCGACTCCTTATTCTCGGGAAGTCGCAAACAGACCGAGCAGGAGATTGCCGAACGCTGCAACCAGATAATCGACGAGGGCGGCGAGATAATCGACGTGGGCGCATTCTCCACCCGTCCTGGTGCTCTCGAGGTGAGCGAGTCCGAGGAGATGGATCGCTTGCGCAATGGACTGCAAATCCTGCGTCGCGAGCAACCCGACGCCGTTGTGTCGGTTGACACCTTCCGCCCCGACGTGGCACGCATGGCGGTGGAGGAATATGGTGTGGCTATAGTAAACGATGTGTCGGAAGGCGGAATAACGGGTGTTGTCAATAAGCCCTTGGGATGGACCCAAGGCGACTATCCCAACATGTTCCGTATGGTGGCAAGACTTGGTGTGCCCTACATACTGATGTCGGTGAAACCCAACGTCGAGCAGATGCTCATGGCTTTTGCACAGGAGGTGCAGCAGTTGCGCGACTTGGGAGTGAAGGACATCATTCTCGACCCAGGCTTCGGTTTTGGCAAGACACTCGACGACAACTATCGCCTGATGGCTGAGATGGACAAACTGCAAGTGCTTGGTCTGCCTCTGCTCGTGGGCGTTTCGCGCAAGTCGATGATATTCCGTCTCATTGGCGGCGACCCCACCACTTCGCTCAACGGAACCACTGTCCTGCATACCATCTCGCTCTTAAAAGGCGGCAATATCCTCAGAGTGCACGATGTGAAGGAAGCTGTGGAATGTGTGGAGATCTTTAAGAAATTAAAAGATTAAAAAATTAAAATATTAAAGTTATAGGGGATGTTCTTCGAATTTGGAATAAAGGATATTATCGACATCACGCTTGTGGCGTTGATGCTCTACTACATCTATCGCCTGATGAAGGAATCACGCTCGCTCAACGTGTTCATCGGCATAATGATGTTTGTGGTATTGTGGCTGCTTGTGTCACAGATACTCGAGATGCGCCTGCTTGGTTCTATCATGGACAAGTTGGTGAGCGTGGGAGTGATTGGTCTTATCATCCTGTTCCAGGAGGACATTCGCAAATTCCTCTACAACATCGGTGCCCACCAGAGGATGCGACTGCTGCTGAGATTCTTCCAACAGGAAAAGGAAGAAGGCGGCGGTGGGGCAAGCAGGGAGACAATTGTGCCCATCGTTCTTGCCTGCATGAACATGAGCAAGAGAAAAGTGGGGGCTCTCATCGTTATTGAGCGCACCACACCTCTCGACGACATAGCCGACACAGGCGACAAGATCGACGCCAACATCAACCAGCGACTCATCGAGAACATCTTCTTCAAGAACTCCCCACTGCACGACGGTGCAATGATTATCTCTCGTCAGCGCATCAAGGCTGCGGGTTGTATTCTGCCTGTGTCCCACAGTCTCGACATCCCCAAGGAACTCGGTCTGCGCCACCGTGCTGCGATGGGTATGTCGCAGGACAGCGACGCCGTGGTGATTGTAGTATCGGAGGAAACGGGTGGCATCACCGTAGCCATCAAGGGACAATTCCAGCTTCGCCTCTCAGCCGAAAAGCTCGAAAGCGTGCTGACGGAAGAACTAAAAAATAATTCCTAATCCCTAATTCCTAATTCCCAAAGTACAAGTTAAGTGCGTGTCTTATCGACCTCAGTCCGAACAACTCGGGATGCACGTCAGATGCTGCAAGCCAGAAACATTCGGCGGCGTCATCGGCTGCCTTGGGCTGCACATCGTTCGGCACCCTGCACTCAAAGAACATGTCGAGAGTGGGAATGTCAAGACCCGAATACCTGTATAGGTTAGGCACCGAGAACAGATAGCGGCAGTCCTTTATCTCAAGTCCTGTCTCTTCCTTCACCTCGCGCACTATCCCCTCCTCGCCTGTCTCGTTGAAGTCAACAAAACCACCGGGCAGGTCGAGAGTGCCCTTGGCTGGTTCCTTACCGCGGCGACAAACAAGCAGTTCGCCTTTGTCGTTTATTATGAAAGCGGCAGTGGATGAACTGGGATTCATGTAATACACGAATCCACAGTTATCACACTTGCGACTTTTCTCGTTGTTCTTGTCAAAATGCTTACTGCCGCATTTCGGGCAGAACTGAAAAATCTCGTCAAAATTCATTGTTATCTCATTTTATT
>CALZMK010000310.1 GCA_945788545.1 uncultured Prevotella sp. | reverse complement strand
AACACGATTTTCGTTTCCTTGCTGATTATCCTTGCAAATTCCAGTCCGCTGAGTTCCGGCATCTGGATGTCGAGGAAAATCAGGTCGATCTTTCTTTCGCGTATGGTCTTAATTGCTTGTATGGCACTGTTGTACACTCCTTCCACTCTGAGGAAGGGCACCTTCTGAGCATAACTTTCCAGCAGCTCTGCTGCCAGCGGCTCGTCATCAATTATCACGCAATTTAGTGTCATAAATATATATGTTAGAATAATAAATCTTGTTATTGTCTTTTGTTCCTTTTTCCCATGTATACTTTTTGTGGTAGGCAAGTTCGAGGCGTTTGCCCACCTGTTCAAGGCCGATGCCGTGACCGCTTCTGTCGGTGTCGTTTTTGGGGAAATTTGAATTTTCTATCTCGCATGCGATATGGTTGCGGTCGGCATATATGTTTATGTGTATGAAACTGTTTTCTGCCGTTCCTATACCATGCTTGAAGGCATTCTCTATCAGCGAGATAAAAATTAGGGGAGCAATCCTCAGTTCCGTGTCTTTGGGCACGTTGACCTGGATTTGTATCTTGGTAGTCTTCGGAATGCGGATTTTCATAAGGTTGATATAGCTGTGGATAAACTTAATCTCATCGTCGAGTCTGACGAAGTCCTGCTGGTTATCGTAGAGGATATGCCTGAGCATACCGCTGAGTTCCAGTATCGCCTCTTGTGCTTTCTGCTGGTTGAAGGCTGTGAGGGCATAGATGTTGTTGAGGGTGTTGAGCAGGAAATGAGGATTGACCTGATTCCTCAGGTTCTTCAGCTCTGCATCCTGTTTTGCCATCTCTGCTTCCCGACGTGCCGTTTCTGACGACTGCCATTTGATTGACAGTATCGACATGGCTGCTATGGCTGCAGTAACAGTCATGTTGAAAACGTTTCTCAAAATGAATATCAAGTCCATCAACGCATTCGGCTCTCTCATCTTTTTCATCGGATGCAGGTGATGTTCCGGATGGAAGAATACCCTATGGCTCACCTGAAACCAGATATGTAGCCCTAATCCCATTAGTATCACCAATGCTATGGTATATGTCCAGAACTTACGCTTTTGTCCTTTGAGCAACAGTTTGGGCGTGAGGTATAGATAAGTGGTGTAGAACACCAGCATCATGGCAATTGGTGTGGAAAACATCGGTATCAGCTTGTCTGCTTCAAAACGGTCACCTCTATCGAAGAATGTGAGCGGGGATATTAATATCACGAGCCATACGGCAACGTGGATAGCGACAAGGGCCTTCTTGTATGAGTTCATGGCGTTGAGTTTGTTCTTCTTATATTTAATCATTCATATCTGAGAGCCTCGATAGGGTCGAGCTGTGCTGCTTTCTTTGCCGGATACCAACCAAAGAACACACCTGTAAAGGTACACACGGCGAAGCTCATGACGATACTCCATGGCTGTATGTATATCGGCCAGTGGGCAATGAGGTTGATGGCATATGATGAACAGACTCCTATCAGTACGCCGATAATGCCTCCTGTCACGCTGAGCAGTATCGCCTCGATGAGGAATTGGTTAAGGATGTCCACTCCGCGTGCTCCAACGCTCATTCTGAGTCCTATCTCCTTGGTTCTCTCTGTCACGCTCACATACATGATGTTCATGATTCCGATGCCGCCCACTATAAGTGAAATGCCTGCCACACATCCCAGCAGAATGGTCATCATATCTGTGGTTGAGTTCATCATTGATGCAAGTTCCTCTTGTGAGCGTATGTTGAAGTCGTCATCGTCGGCCTCCTGCATGTCTGTGGCCTCTTTCAGTTTGTGGTTACGACGCAGTATTGTGGTTATCTCGTCTGTAGCCTTGTCTGTAAGCCCTTCTGTTATTGCAGAACAGTTGATGCTTCCGAGATACGTCTGTGCGAGTATCCTCTTCATTACAGAAGTGTATGGGGCAAGCACGAGATCATCCTGGTCCATACCCATCGTGTTGTATCCTTTCTTCTTCAACACTCCGACGACTCTGAAAGGTATGCTGTTGAAACGCACCACACGCCCGATGGGATCGCTGCCGTCGGGAAAGAGATTGTCAACTACGGTCTGTCCTAGAACGCATACCTTTGCGCTTGACTTTATGTCTTCATCTGAAAACATATCTCCATCGCTCACGCTGAGTTGGCGGATTGAGAGATAGTCGGTGTTCACTCCATAGATAGTAGATGGGGTGTTGTTGTTGCCGTAGATGAATTGTCCGCTTTTATTCACCACCGGACTTATTGCTGAAATGTACTTACATTCGTCTTTAAGCGACTGATAGTCGGCAAGTTTCAGGGTTTCCATTGATGAGGCATCCTGTCTCACTCCGCCTCTCATGTCGGCTCCAGGGTTTATCATTATCATGTTAGAGCCCATCTCGGCAATGTTTGCTTGTATACTTTTCTTTGATCCCTGGCCTATGGCAAGCATGGCAATGACCGAAGCCACGCCAATGATAATGCCGAGGGCTGTAAGGAAAGACCGCATTTTATTGGCGGCTATAGCTCTGAGGGCTATCTTGAAAAGATTGCTATAATTCATTGTTCTGTCCTCATTGGTTTATTCGTCGGTGCTTGGCGGTAATTGTGCAAGTGCTTCGGCTGCCGACTGTATGTTGTTGTTGTATTCGTCACTTATCACCTTGCCGTCTCTGAGCATGATGTTACGGCTCGAATAGTTGGCCAGGTCGGGATTGTGTGTCACGAATATTATAGTTCTTCCTGCAGCGAAGAGTTTCTGGAAGAGCACGAGGATTTCAAACGATGTCCTCGTGTCGAGATTTCCTGTAGCTTCGTCAGCAAGTATTACGGCAGGGTTGTTCACCAAGGCACGGGCTATGGCCACACGTTGCATTTGTCCACCTGACATCTGGTTGGACTTGTGGTATAGGCGGTCACCCAATCCCACTGCCTTGAGGGCTTCAATTGCCCTGTCATGTCTTTCTGTTGACGAAACGTCTGAGTTGTACATCAGGGGAAGCTCTACGTTCTCTATGCTGGTGGTCTTTGGCAACAGATTGTAGTTCTGGAATATGAAACCTATTTTTCTGTTGCGCAGCACGGCTCGTTGTGGTCTTGACATTGTTCTCACCGATACCCCGTCGAGCAGATATTCACCGCTTGATGGAGTATCGAGGCATCCGAGCTGGTTTAGCAATGTAGACTTTCCGGAGCCCGACTTACCCATGATGGTTACGAATTCACCCTCGTATATCTTGAAAGAGACGCCCCTCAAGGCATGTACCATCTCATCGCCTACAAGAAACTCTCTTTTAACGTTCTGTAATTCTATAACGACTTTTTTACTGTCCATATTGTTCTGATTCATGAATTTATTCAAGTTCCAAGCACGTTTTTATCCCAAATCGCTTTCTATGTTAATATC
>CALZMK010000309.1 GCA_945788545.1 uncultured Prevotella sp. | reverse complement strand
CTCACTCTTTCCACTGAGGTGACGATAGTGTTGCTGCTTTCGATGCTTATGTCGATATTGTTGGGCGTATGGCTTGAAGGTTTCTACAAATCTACATTGTTGCAAATCATAGGATACAACTTTATCGATACATCCTCGATATACATATTCGCATTGATTATCGGAGTCATTTTATTTGTCATCAGTTCCCTCATTATTTGGCTCACCATCAGGCGTATATGCAAGTCGGAACGTGGACTTGCCGCATCGTTGCGTCGCAGTCGCACCCATTTTATGCGCAACGCCATGCTCACCATACAGTTGGCTGTGAGCATCTTCTTCGCTTGCTCCACAATCCTCATTTATCAGACGACGGAGCTGGAATATAAGCAATGTCAGATTCCTGAAAACGACAGCTTCTATAAGCAATGTCTGTTGTGCGTCCCGTTCGGAGAATACAACGGCATCGAATTCAAGGATAGCCTCAGCAAGTTGCCGAGCATCGACAAACTGATTCCCATGCAAAACAATTGGATGTATGTAAACGAACTGAACGAAAGGGAAGACTTGAAAGACCAAGAACTTGTAACCAGAAACTTACATTCGTATGTCGTAGGTGATATGGCATTCTTGAAATTCATGAACATCGACGTGAAATGGTTCCCGGGAAATGCCGACCGCAGCAGATTTGTGTTGCTTAATGAGAGTACATATAGGAATTACAAGGAATTGGACATAATCCACAACGGCATGCTGAAAATGCAAAACGACTATCCCGTTGCCGGAACATTCAGTTTCCTCCCCTATGACCGCATTGGCGGCACTGCCATCATCATCGACAAAGAGGCAATGCAAAACAGCGACTATATCATGGTGCCGAAGAAGGGAAGATACGACGAACTGAATGCAGAGGCAAACGCATTGGTCAACAGGATGTATCCCGCCGTACGCAGGAGTATTGTGCATAACTTGCGTGACAATATGTGTTTCGATGCATTCCTTTCTGATTGTATGCGTTCAATTGCCATAATACTCTCGATAGTGAGCCTGATAGTCTGTGCCATGGGTATCTACAGCTCTGTAGCTCTCGACACCCGAGGGCGACGCAAGGAGATGGCGATACGCAAGATAAATGGAGCGAAGACCCGCAACATCGCCCTTATCTTCGGCAAGACATATATCATTGCCATAGCCTTGGCTTCAGTGATAAACATATCTACACCTCTCATGATTGCAAATATAGTCAAAGGAACGTTGAATGCGCCTCAACTAAGCGCGATTATCTCCCTCCTGCTCGGCATCCTCATAG
Source organism: uncultured Prevotella sp. (assembly GCA_945788545.1). The sequence continues at coordinate 2,111 of CALZMK010000309.1, read as the reverse complement.
TGGCGGCAGTGACATTCGTCATCGTCTTCAAGCATATACGCAGTGCGATGAAGGTGAATCCGGCAAATGAAATAGTAAAGGAATAAAATAATAAAGATATGATCAAATTAGACAACATCAAGAAGGTGTTCCGCACAGACGATGTGGAGACCTGGGCTTTACAGAACGTGAGCCTCGAAGTGAAAGAAGGTGAGTTTGTGGCTATTATGGGTCCTTCGGGATGCGGCAAGTCAACGCTGCTCAACATCCTCGGACTTATCGACAATCCCACGGAGGGCACATATATGCTCAACAACAAGGACGTGAGCCAAATGCAGGAAAACGAGCGCACCGAACTGCGCAAAGGTATGATAGGATTCGTGTTCCAGAGCTTCAACCTCATAGAGGAACTGAATGTCGTGGAGAACATCGAACTCCCATTGCTCTACATGGGTATATCGCGCAGTGAGCGTCGCCGACGTGTGCAGGAGATTATGGAGCGCGTAGGCATTGCCCACCGCTCAAAGCATTTCCCATGCCAACTCTCGGGCGGTCAGCAGCAACGTGTGGCAATAGCGCGAGCCGTAATCCCCTCGCCGAAGATTATCCTTGCCGACGAGCCTACCGGCAACCTCGACTCACGCAACGGACGTGAGGTAATGGACCTGCTTGCCGAACTGCATCGCGAGGGCACAACAATCATCATGGTGACCCACTCGCAGCACGACGCCAACTATGCCGACCGCATCATCAATCTCTTCGACGGAGAGGTGGTGTCGCAGGTGGAGATGTAATAAACACAGAGACACTGAGGCACAGAGAATAATAAGTTTTCTTTCGCAATTATGGGAAGTTAAAGAAGTTAAAGGAGTTAAAAACGAATGTCTGAGTCGAGAATACCCCCGAAAGAAGCGAAAAGACTTTTGTCTTTAACTCCTTTAAACTTATTGAACTCCACAAAGTTGAGTAACATTTCTATTCAGCACACTCAAACTCGTGCTTAAAACGAGAATACAGTGTTTCAATATCTCCATTAACAGGTCCATCCGGAACTGATGCATAGAAATCCGAATTATAGAAAAAACGCATGGCAACCTGCATATCCACTTTGGTCTCATCCACTAATCTTTGTAATAAGTGGCGACCTAATTGATTCTTATTTACTATCATAACCTTCCGATAACTTTCAGGGACGATACTGCCTCGTCCGAGATGAAACAATACTGAAAAGTGCATCTTTTCCATTTGAGACTCTCCATAAGCTCAAGCTCAGTAATCTCACCCAACATATGTTTTACAAATTGGGTGCGCACATCATCATTAGCAATAGGACCTATAACTATGTCGTAATCCTTATTGCGCTCTCTTCTATTAGCTTTAATGAAAGATACCCATTCCAGACTGTACCCTTCAAATCTCAAAACACGAAGCGAACCATCTGTAAATAATCTATCGTCGAACAAAAACTCTGTAACAATTGCCTTCTTACTGGATGATTTTGGTTTTGCTGCCTTATATCGGGCAAAACTCCATGCCTGTTCTACATCATCACTTAAATAAAAACCTTTACCAAAGTCTTTATTATATAATGAATGAGACAAATCCACTTTCACTATCTCAGTATCTGACCCATGATACAGTTTTATCATAATCGACCTCCATTCATCTTACAAACTTCCAAAACATCATCTATAGCATAGTCGAAATCTAAAGTATGAATCACATTATAGTGTTCTCGCACAAAAGCCATACCTTTGTGACAATCCAAATAATTGAACGCTTGTTTTTCGCTCAATCCCATACGGTCTGCAAACATCTTCACGAAGACCATAATATACTCTAATTGCTTTACTAAACTTACACTCATAATATAAATGTTTAAATGATGTACTTTTTCGTGTGCAAATTTACTGCTTTTATTTCATATGCGCAAGTCTTTCTCCGAAATATTTCCTATAAATAACAAATTATGTTTGAATCCAATCCATAAGGAACATTGAGCTGATTCTTTGCAGAAGTGCTATTTTTCTCGAAAAATGAAAAAATATCTCTTTCAATGCAATGTTTTTGTAGGTTGTTGCGTATATATAGATAGAAAGAAAAGAAAAAATGGCGGAAACAGAGACACACCT
>CALZMK010000308.1 GCA_945788545.1 uncultured Prevotella sp. | reverse complement strand
TGCGAGCAGCAAGCCGTAATCACGAAGTGCCGTGGATAAAAACTATGCGCAGCCAAAAGCCGTGTCTTTTTTCAAAAAGCCGTGGATTTCCGTGCCAAAATTAATCATCCGTGCCAAAATAAAAACCTAATTAAACCGTATGTCGGTGATAATCCGCGCCCCAACGACGTGATTGAGCTTGTCGATAAACGACTGGCGGCGCATGGAAAGCTCGGTGCGCAAGACAGGCGAGGATAGCTTGACATAGAGCACCTGGTTGTAGATGGAGACCTCGCGGGTGAAACGAGCCACCGAAGGACCCGCCACCTCAGGCCACGCATCCACAAGACGCTTCTGCAAAAGAGGCGTCTCAAGACCATTCTCACGCAAATTGCTCATCACAAGGTCCTTAATGCTTTTTACATCTCTTCTGAACATATCCTACCAGTCTCCTTTTACTTCAAAAATCTTATAATCACCACCTGAGCGCGCAAGTATCTTGTCGAGGTGGTCGCGATTGGTGTCGGTGACGAATATCTGTCCGAATCCCGACGAACTGACAATCTCGACGATGCGCTCCACACGGTCGGAGTCGAGCTTGTCGAAGATGTCGTCGAGCAGGAGCAAGGGCGTGGTGCGCGAGGCTGTGCGCTTGAGAAAGTCAAACTGCGCCAACTTGAGTGCCACGGCAAAGGTCTTGTTCTGCCCCTGACTGCCCTCGCGCTTCATCTGATGGGAGCCAAGGGTGAAGAGCAGGTCGTCGCGATGGACGCCATGAAGGGAGTAGCCCACTGCCCTATCCTTGAATCGGTCGCGACGGATGACCTCGGCGAGAGGTCCGCGACGGCAATGCGACTCATAGGTGATGCCCACCTGTTCGCGACCTCCCGAGATGGCCTCGTAGTAGTGTTGGAACACTGGAATCAACTCGTTGACAAACGCCTCGCGTGCGGCAAAGACACATTCGCCCTCATAGCCCATCTGATCCTCAAGCACATCGAGCAACGAGGCATCAGGCTCATCGTCCTGACGAAGCAGGGAGTTGCGCTGTTGCAGAGCCTTGGTGTAGCGCGAGAGATGGTCGATATAGGCATGGTCGAACTGGGAGATCACCATGTCCATCAGTCGGCGGCGCTCCTCGCTCTGTCCGTCGATAATCATATTGTCGGCAGGCGCCACCATCACGATGGGAATGAGTCCGATGTGCTCCGACAGACGGCGGTATTCCTTACCGTTGCGCTTGAAGTGCTTCTTGGTGCCACGCTTCATACCGCAATACACTATCTCGGGTTCCGACTCGTCGGTGGCATATCTGCCCTCGAGCATAAAAAACTCCTCGCCATGACGTATCACCTGCGAGTCGGTGGTGCTGATACTGCTGCGACAGAACGACAGATAGTGTATGGCGTCGAGAACATTGGTCTTACCCACCCCATTATGGCCGATAAAACAATTTACCTTCGGCGAGAAGTCGAGAGTGACCTCACCGATGTTCTTATAGTTCAATATGGTAAGTTTTTCGAGTGTCATTGCCCAAAAATGCGTAATTTTAGTGCAAAGTTACAAGTTTTCGGGGGGAAAAGCAAAAAAAGTCGCAATAAAATTTCATTATCTGCATATTTTTTGCTAATTTTGCCCCGAAAATGTGCATAAAGCACGTAAATCGAAGAAAAAAAATAAAACAAAAGACAATAAATGGCAAATGTTAATGAACAGCAGGGCGCTCTCAATGTAGAGGAGACCCTCAACAAATCGGAGGCCTTCTTCCTCAAGTATAAGAAGGCTATTATCTATGGCGTACTCGCAGTGATCGTGGTAATCGCCGGTGTGATTGTTTACAACCAGTATGTGGCGGCTCCCCGTGAGGACAAGGCCAGCACAGCTCTCGCCAAGGGACAGGAGTATTTCCAGCAGGACCTCTATGAGAAGGCCCTCAACGGCGACGGTGCAGGTTATGCCGGATTCGTGAAGGTGGCTGCCGACTACAGCAGCACTGAGGCTGGAAACCTCGCTAATCTCTATGCAGGATTGTGCTATGCAGGATTGGGCAAGTGGAACGAGGCTGCAAAGTATCTCGAGGAATTCGACACTCAGGACGACCAGATGATCAGTCCTGCCGCCGAGGGTGCACTGGGTAATGCCTACGCTCATATCAACCAGCTCGACAAGGCCGTTACTCATCTGAAGAACGCTGCCAAGAACGCCGACAACAACTCGCTCTCTCCCACATTCCTCATCCAGGCTGGAGAAATCCTCGAAAGCCAGGGTAAGGCTGCCGAGGCTCTCGAACTCTACAAGCAGGTGAAGGAGAAGTATGTTTATTCGATGCAGTCACAGACTATCGACAAATATATCGAACGCGCATCTAACAAGTAATGGCTACAGCTTATCATAATCTGTCGGACTATGACAGCAAGTCAATCCCCGACGCAAGCAACATGTGCTTCGGCATTGTTGTGGCAGAGTGGAATCCCGAAATCACCGACGCACTGCTCAAGGGAGCTGTGACTACACTGGAAAAGCACGGTGCACTGCCCGAAAATATCCACGTGAAAACAGTGCCGGGAAGTTTTGAACTGATCTACGGAGCTCATCAGATGACAAAGCGAGGAGAATATGACGCTATCATCGTGCTGGGAAGCGTAATCAGGGGCGAAACTCCACATTTCGACTATATCTGTCAGGGAGTGACCTACGGAATAGCTAAACTCAACGCATCCAACCAGATTCCTATCATCTACGGACTGCTGACCACTGAAAACATGGAACAGGCAAAGGACCGAAGCGGAGGAAAACTCGGAAACAAGGGTGACGAATGTGCTATTGATGCCATCAAAATGGCAAAATTCTAAAAAAATCAAACTGTATTAGGGAGCGGATAACTTTATTCGCTCCCTATATAATTAAATAAGGTATTATGAAATTCATATCATGGAATGTCAACGGACTGAGAGCTTGCGCAGGTAAGGGATTCAGCGACATATTCAAACAGCTCGATGCCGACTTCTTCTGTCTGCAGGAAACAAAGATGCAGGCTGGACAGCTCGACCTCGAATTCGAGGGATATACTTCATATTGGAACTATGCCGACAAGAAAGGATATTCGGGAACAGCCATATACTCAAAACACACTCCGATGAGCGTGGCATACGGCATTGGTATCGACGAACACGACCACGAGGGACGAGTGATAACTCTCGAAATGGAGGAGTTCTATCTCGTGTGCGTGTATGTGCCGAATGCGCAGGACGGACTAAAGCGACTCGACTACAGAATGAGATGGGAGGACGACTTCCTCGCATATATCAAGCGACTCGACGAGAAGAAACCGGTGATTGTATGCGGCGACCTGAACGTGGCACATCAGGAGATTGACCTCAAAAATCCCAAGACCAACAGAATGAACCCAGGATTCACCGA
>CALZMK010000307.1 GCA_945788545.1 uncultured Prevotella sp. | reverse complement strand
CGAGGTAGTGGCCCTGGGTGTCGAAGCCCGAGCGCACCTGCAGGTTGTTGATGGTGCATGTGTCGGAGGACGACGTCATGCGGAAGTCGCTGAGGGTGACGACGCCCTTGGAGTCGTTGACACCCGACGCCTGTAGGTCGGCGGTGAGTGACGTGGAGAAGACGGCATCGCCCCACTTGTCGGAGAGACGGGTGACTGAGGGGCGGAAATTGTCGAGACGCGCCTCGACGACGAGTTGCTTGCCCTTGCCCTGGGCGCCAAACTCGCCCTCGGCGGTGAGACTGATGTTGGGATCGTCGATGGAGAGATGACCCGTGACGGTGTTGCGCGCATAGGCTCCGTTGAACGTGATATTATTATATGTGTATCCGTTGTAGGCAAAACGCGACACTACGCCCTCGGCATTCACTGTGGGACTGGCGCCCTTGGGCATCGAACCCGAGAGGGTGATGGAGGTGGAGACATTGCCCAGGCGCGACTCGGAGAGGAGGGTGCCGAGGGAGATGTCGGTGGCTGACACGTTGCCGCGGAAATGCCTGTGGGCGTCGAGGGTCATGTCGATATCGGCACTGCCTGCACCCGTGGCTACTGCCGCCGACGTGGTGATGACACCCGAGGGGGTGGCATGGCCGCGCCCGTGGAGGGTGATGTCGCCAAGGCGATATATGGCGGCGGGGATGGAGGCTTGCTTGCCGTCGATATTCCGGGCAAGGAAGTCGAGGGTCTTTGCCGAGGCATGGAAATCATCGATGTTGACACTCCAACTGGCATGGGGACGCGACGACTCATACCATCCGTTGAGCGACGCGGAGAGGTCGCCCGAGGTGGAGGTGAGGCGCAGCGCACCGACATTGATGCGGCGGCGCGTGCCGTCGAGGGAGAGGGCGAGATGGAGCGTGCTGTGGAAATCGCTCAGACCAGGGGCAAGTGCCGACACATCGGAGAGGGTGATGTCGGACGACTTGAGGCGAGTGGAGTAGGTGAGGGTGTTCATATCCACCTTGCCGTCGGGGGCAAGGCGATAGCGCGCGGTGAAATCGTCGATATTCAGAATGGAGTGGGGCAGACGAAGGGAGAAATCCGTGAGACGGCATCCCGTGGGACCTGCCACAAGGCGAAACTGGACATCCTCAATCTTGAGGCCCGACTGCTCGGCGGCGGTGAGATTGTTGAGTTCCACATTGAGCGAGTCATTGGTGAGGGCGTCCAGGCGCACGTAGGTGCCTATGCCCGTGAGCCGCAGGTGGTTGGGGTCGAGACGCCCGGGGGTGCAGGGACGGTCGAGGCGGTCGTATTGCACCGAACAGTGGCGCATGATGAACGAGTTGACGCTGACGTCGAGGGGCTTCTTGGCCTTGGTGGAGTCCTTGGAGGCAAGGGCGTCGAGGGCAAACTGAAAGTTGGGGGCGCTGGCGGCATCCTTGCGATAGAGGCGGAAATGGGTGGAGAACACCTGTGCCGAGGATATGCGCACGCGACCCTCGACGAGTTGCCACGGGTCGATGCGCACGGCAAGACGGGCGGCGCGCACCATGGGCTGCCCCCACTGGTCGTAGATGGTGGTGTTGTCGATGACAACGCGGTTGAGGAATCCCAAATCCACTCGCCCTATCTCGACGCGGGTGTCGAGGGTGGAGGCAAGCACCGACGCCACGCCCGACGCCACGGCTCCCTGGATATAGGGTATATGCAGCAGCACGGCAATCAGCAGATAGAGGCTGACTACCGTCCACAGTATCACATTTATTATATATTTAATATACTTCAAGACGTTGGTTCTTTTTTGTTACACAGACATTACAAAATGATTGCTAATGCTGCAAATCCGCCACAAAATTACAAAAAAATGTAGCAAAAACGACTTTTTGTTGAATGAATGTGTCAATAATTTAATTTTTTTATGTAATTTTGCAGCGATTATAGAGAATAATGTCTAACAAAGTATAATAAAATGGCTAATTTATTCAGATTGCGCAAAGGTCTTGACATCAATCTTGCGGGAAAGGCTGAAAAGAAAAAAATTCAGCTGAAATCCAACGGCAAGTATGCCTTGCAACCCGACTGCTTCACCGGCGTGGTGCCGAAGGTGGTGGTGAAGGAAGGCGACAAGGTTAAGGCCGGCGACGCATTGTTTATCAACAAGAACTGTCAGGAGATGAAGTTTGCATCTCCCGTGAGCGGTACGGTGACTGCCGTCGAGAGAGGGGAGCGCAGAAAGGTGCTCGCCGTGAAGGTGGATGCCGACGCCAACCAAGTGTTCACTGATTTCGGAGTAAAGGACGTGAAGAAAATGAGCGGCGACGAGGTGAAGGCCTCGCTGCTCGAAGCCGGACTCTTCGGCTACATCAACCAGTTGCCATACGACGTGGTGACTACGCCCGACTCCAATCCCAAGGCTATCTTTGTGTCGGCTCTGAGGGACAAACCATTAGCTGCCGACTTTGCCTTCGAACTGGAAGGACAGGAGAAGGAATGGCAGGCTGGACTCACGGCTCTGTCGAAGATGGCAAAGACGTATCTCGGTGTAGGACCGGAGCAGTTGGACGTGAAGGGCTTGGCTAATGTGGAGGATGTAGTGGTGAACGTGTTCGACGGTCCGTGTCCCGCAGGCAACGTGAGTGTGCAGGTGAATCATGTGTCGCCGGTGAACAAGGGCGAAGTGGTGTGGACGGTGGATCCATCGGCTGTCATCTTCTTCGGACGACTCTTCCTCACGGGCAAGGTGAACCTCAGGCGCACGGTGGCTCTCGTGGGTAGCGAGGTGAAGCAGCCCCAATATGCCGACATGCTCGTGGGCGAGGAACTGCAGACGCTGCTCAGCAACTCATACGACGCCACGCACAAAGTGAGAATCATCAACGGAAACGTGCTCACAGGACGTGTGACTACAAAGGACGGATTCTTAGGTGCTCATTCGTCGGAGATAACCGTAATCCCCGAGGGCGACGACGCCGACGAGTTGGCTGGATGGATAATGCCCCGACTGAAGCAGTTCTCGGTAAACCGCAGTTACTTCTCATGGCTCTTCGGCAAGAAGAAGGCTTATTCGCTCGACGCGCGCATCAAGGGCGGACAGCGCCACATGATTATGAGCGGCGAATATGACAAGGTGATCCCCATGGACATCTATCCCGAATATCTCGTGAAGGCTATCATCACCGGCAACATCGACAAGATGGAGCAGTTGGGCATATACGAGGTAAGTCCTGAGGACTTCGCACTGGCCGAGTTTGTGGATAGTTCGAAACTCGAACTGCAACGCATCGTGCGCGAGGGACTCGACATGCTGAGACGGGAAAATAATTAGGAATTAGGAATTAGGAGTTAGGAATGACTGCGCTTTAACATCCGCGATAACATCCGCTGTAGGGTCTTACCTCGTGTAAGACCGAATCAACCGGA
>CALZMK010000306.1 GCA_945788545.1 uncultured Prevotella sp. | reverse complement strand
ACAGATACCATCCAGCATCCGAAATATCCTGGACATTGGCTGCCTGTACCTGTGGAATACAAGCATGGAAAGCCAAAGAGGGACGAAGTGGACGAGGTGCAATTGGCAGCCCAAGCCATGTGTCTTGAAGAAATGTATTCCATACATGTGGCATACGGCGCATTTTTCTACGGCGAGATACGTCATAGGGTTGAGGTGGAAATCACTCCAAGGTTGCGTGACATCGTCAGGGAATGTACAAAGGAAATGCACGCCATATATCAAAGCCGGCAGATTCCGACGGCATTCAAAGGAAAATATTGTGACAAGTGCTCGCTGAATAACATCTGCCTGCCTGAAATAAATGATTGTGGCGACGTGGCTACTTATCTTAAAAACAAATTGTTGGCATGAGAAAACTATTGAACACTCTTTATGTTACGACACCTGAAGCCTATCTCAGTAAGGACGGGCTGAATGTTGTCGTGTCTGTCAAGCAACAGGAGGTGTTTCGCATTCCGGCGATAAACATTGAGGGGATTGTCACTTTCGGCTATATGGGAGCAAGTCCCGGACTGATGAAACTATGCAGTGACAGTGGCATATCACTCACGTTCCTCTCGCCCAATGGAAGGTTTGTAAGTCGTGTTCAAGGTGCTACTCATGGCAATGTGCTTCTTCGCAAAGCCCAGTATGCCTTGTCTGATGATGAGGAATGGTCATTGCATGTCGCCCAACTCATGATTGCTGCCAAGATACAGAACTACAGGAACATTCTCAGGAGATACATACGCGACTATGGCGACTGTCAGGAAGTGGATGCCGCAGTAAGAGTGCTCGATGCCAATAAACGATATGCTCTTCATGCTGAAGACAAGACGAAGTTGATGGGATTTGAGGGTATTGCATCTAACGCTTACTTTGAAGTTCTCCCCAAACTCATTCTCAATCAGAAAGAGTCATTCCCATTTAATGGCAGAAACCGTCGGCCGCCCAAAGATGCAGTTAATGCCATGTTGTCACTGGCATATACGTTGATTGCCAAAGACTGTGCCGCTGCTCTTGAAACAGTGGGTCTTGATCCATACGTAGGCTACCTTCATGCACTTCGTCCGGGTCGAACATCGCTTGCTCTAGATATAATGGAAGAGTTTAGGGCGTATCTCGGAGATCGTTTTGTATTGTCGCTAATAAATAAACGGCAGATAACTCCCAAGGACTTTCTTTATCAAGGAGACAACGGTGTGGTTATGACAGACAAAGGGCGTAAAACCTTTATCACGGCATGGCAGAATCGCAAGCGTGTGACAATCATTCATCCTTATCTAAATGCGAAGGTGGAGATAGGGTTGTTGCCATACGTGCAAGCCATGATGCTGGCGAGATATATAAGAAAAGACATTGACGATTATCCTGTATTTTTAATAAAATAAAGGCTTATGTATATACTTGTGACATACGATGTTGATACAACAGATAAATCTGGGCAACGACGTTTGCGTCGAGTGGCAAAGGCATGTCTGGACTATGGTCAGAGAGTGCAGAATTCAGTATTCGAATGTGAACTAACAGAGGTGCAATTATGTATGTTGAAAGAGCGAATTAAAGAAATCATCGACCAGTCATTAGACAGCATCCGATTCTATCACCTCAACCGAAGTGAGAATAGGCGTGTGGAAGTGATGGGTGTTGAAACCTCATTTGACGTTAATGATGCAATTATAATATAGCTGATGCGAAAGTAATGTGATACATATTTTTCCGGATTTTCGCACATGCTTGATTATAAGAGTAGTAGATACAAAATTGTTACAGTTGAGTGTTATTATAAGAATCATAAAAAAACTTCCGCAAAAACGGTATTATAACCCTTTGTGTAAGAAAAAAATAAATACTATACGGTCACTCCCCATGTGGGAGTGTGGATTGAAACCCTTGCGTCAAGGGAAATGCCGTTGTCCGCACACGTCACTCCCCATGTGGGAGTGTGGATTGAAACTTCAGTATGTCGATAACGTCCTTGTCCTCCGCCGTCACTCCCCATGTGGGAGTGTGGATTGAAACTTTGTGTGCTTTTTTCAACGGCAAATTTATTGTGTCACTCCCCATGTGGGAGTGTGGATTGAAACCTCCATGTCCATGTCGAGCAGGACTTTGCGCTTGCGTCACTCCCCATGTGGGAGTGTGGATTGAAACTCACCGCTCTTATCCTTTTTCCCGTTGCGCACGCCGTCACTCCCCATGTGGGAGTGTGGATTGAAACTGAAAACGCTGCCTCGTCCATTTCCGCGAAACTAATGTCACTCCCCATGTGGGAGTGTGGATTGAAACACAAATTGAGCGCCCTGCATTTCCATTGTGGGCTGGTCACTCCCCATGTGGGAGTGTGGATTGAAACACGCCTTGCTGGCGCGGTGTTTTCCAACCTTAAAGTCACTCCCCATGTGGGAGTGTGGATTGAAACCAACAAATGCCCAGGAGCACGACCGCCTTTGTTGTCACTCCCCATGTGGGAGTGTGGATTGAAACCTCCTCCCGAGAATGCGCTGGCTATTCCGCCTGGTCACTCCCCATGTGGGAGTGTGGATTGAAACTTCGTTGAGTTGGTCTGCTTCTTTTCTTGCTTCGTCACTCCCCATGTGGGAGTGTGGATTGAAACCTTGAAGGACAGCGGCATTCGCGACCTTGCCAAGTCACTCCCCATGTGGGAGTGTGGATTGAAACTATAATGGGGCAATCGGCCAGATAATATCGCAGGAGTCACTCCCCATGTGGGAGTGTGGATTGAAACCAACACTGGGAGTCGTGGGGCTTTCGGCGCGGCGTGGTCACTCCCCATGTGGGAGTGTGGATTGAAACCTTGTAGAGCGTGGCTACATAGCGGAGAACCCTTGTCACTCCCCATGTGGGAGTATGGATTGAAACAACCTTTTTTACCCAATCTGAGCGCTCCGCTGCCGTCACTCCCCATGTGGGAGTGTGGATTGAAACTACAATGGAGCGATAGGCCAAATCATATCACAGGGTAACTCCCCATGTGGGAGTGTGGATTGAAACGCGAGTACTATGCATGTGGCATGAGCAAGCGCCGTCACTCCCCATGTGGGAGTGTGGATTGAAACCCTATGCCAAGCTCGAAACCGACGACAAACAGAGGTCACTCCCCAAATGGGAGCGTGGATTGAGAATATTATGGTTCAACCGACATTTCGAGTGATTATCATTTATAGCAGTGTGGTCTGTATTTGTTACTATTACTGTCCGCTAAACCCTAAGACTACACCCCTAACTTTCCGAAAGACAGAAGTGTGGCTTTCGGCTTATCATGGACAAGCCCCCTTTGTCAAAAAATAGACTCTTGAGGAGGTGCTTCAGATACCTCGGCAAGCATATGGTTCAGGTCTGCGTCTGGTTGATTGAAGAAT
>CALZMK010000305.1 GCA_945788545.1 uncultured Prevotella sp. | reverse complement strand
GTGCCCTATCTGCCTCTGCAACTCTGCTGCTGATATGCTTTTCTTCGTAGCTGTCAACAGGTGCATGGCTATGAACCAATACATAAATGGCAGTTTAGAGCCATGCATCATCGTGCCGCTTCTGAGCGTAGTCCTGTGGCGACAATGCTTGCACTGGTAAAGGTAATCATTTTGATTATAACCACCAAACATTTTCCCAATTTTTTCAGTTGATGGCAAAAAAATCGGGCAACCCCGTCAGACTACCCGAAATTTTGGTGGTATGATTGCGGATAATCATAAAAATATTTGCTGAACAACAGTGAGGCACTAAGTTGGCACCAAGATGGCACTAAGTCGACAATGAATATTAAAGATCTTAACAAATTATTGATATTCTGCAATGAAGTAAGGAGTATAGCAGAAATGTTATCATATATGAGTTATAGCGATAGAACTAAGTTCCGTAAGAAATATATTTATCCTTTGTTAGATGCAGAAATTATCCAAATGACAATACCAAACAAGCCTAACAGTCGAAATCAGAAATATCAATTGACTACAAAAGGTTTAGAGTTGACAGAGCATTTGAAAAGTAACAAATAGAGGTTTAGACTGAAGATTCACGGTTACATTTCCGTATTGTCTTTTCCTGATTTCACTAGCGATTAAGCAAACGACAACAAAGCGTATACCAAGACGTAAAAGCAGGGCGACCCTCACGGGCGGCCCTGCAAACATCAATTAACAAAATCTTCTCAACAACGAGAAGTATGTATTACCATTCGCTATCCCAAACGTTTGAGCCAGCGTTGTCCTCACGACCGAGCTGAACACCTTCTAATAATGTATTAACTTGGGTATCATCAGAACTATAAATGTTCAAGCTTCCTGACATGATATTTGTCACGCAATCTATGTTGTATACCCCTGTAGCTGGGGCGATATATGCTTTCTTCATTGTATTTTTACTATTTTTGGGGTGATTACTTGATTACTTTCTTACCATTGATGATATAGAGACCAGACTTCGCGCTCTGTACGCGGCGACCGCTGAGGTCATAGATTGCAGCGTTGGCTGGAGCAGCCTCCTCTATCTCTACTGCGTTGATACCTGTCTCGGTGTTGTCGTCGAAGTTGAAGGTCAATACACGGGCAGGATTAGGATCTGAACCAGTATTCAGTGGCAAGTATGCCTTAGTCGCATTGTTTTGGAATGCATTGTTTTCTCCTTGATTCAACTCAGCCTTATAGAAACCTGCCTTATTAGAATCATTTGCAGCAAGCACATAGCATGTTTTGCCAGTCCCTGGTATTATATTCTGCGTTGTATACGTACCACTCAATAAATTCTCATTCCATGTTGCAACAGGTGTGGTCGAAATAGTAAGTAAATAGTTTTGTCCAGCAGTTCCTTTCAAGAGAGCACCTTGACCAGCAGGAATTGAATTCTTAGAAACAAGCGTTGCAACATCTCCAGAGGTTCCAGTCACTGCATAGGCAATCAGTCCATCAGGAAGAGTGACATCAAATGGGAGATAAGTCGTGGCATAACCGGTTGCTCCGATGGAGATTTCGTAGTCTTGTACTTCCTCTATTGTCCACTGGCAACGTGTCCCATTGGGCTCATCTGCCAGCAACACATTGGAACGACTGTACGTTGTCCAGTCATAGAGATACATATTAGTATTTTCATTGGACTTGAGACGAAGCGTACCAACATTCACGCCAGCCTCAATACTCCAGGTGATTGCATCTGATTCCGTGCTTGTTGTCACAAGTGCATCATAATTGCCTGCGAGATTGCCATCTGCTTTATTTTTGGATATGAACTCTCTATTATATACTACCTGGAGTTTATTATCAGAAGTCAAGAAGAACGTAGTCGGTACTACAGCCTGAATGGACGCATCTGATTTGGTATTAAGATAATTAATGCTATTAGCACTATTACCATAAGCAGACACATAGTTATCCCCACTATTGCTTTGGCTTGCAACCCTCATTCGATAATACTTCCCAGGCTGAGGAACATTGAGTGTCCTGTTGTTTTTCAGTCCAATGATAGCATTTCTTACTTCATCAAACGTTGCGTCAGCACCCTTAGCTACCACTTCATTTGCAGCAGTTAAAAATTCTGGAGAGACTGAATAGTATCCCAATCCAGCACCGATAGTATTGATATAATCATCGAGCATATCAAGGGATACCTCCTCTAATAACACATTAGAACCATCTGCTCCAATAGACAAGTCTGACTGCCAAAAAGACAACTTGCTAGCACGAGCGTTCATAAAGTAATTTTCCTGTTGCTTTAGGCAGAACCCTCCATTACTATTTTTTCCGATTGTCCACCTACCAGCGGGAGTTGCTTCTGGACTTATGGCTATTTCGTTATTATTAGGGGTATTGCAATATACAGCCTTAGTAGCTCCAACAGCCTTGTTATATATCTGGAAACCGTCTGTTTCATTTCCTACAAAGGTAAACAGAGAAGCATCTGACAAATCATTGTTTGAAGCATCAAGAGGGAAATTTGTACCGTCATATTTTGCATATTTCTTTTCAAGACTACGTCCCAAAGACAACATATACCACTTTGTATTATTAGCAAAGGCTCCATCTGTTGTGATAGTTGTGGTCTCAAAAGGAAGAGATTCCGCCATCGTTACATTTACAACAACTTCTTTATCAGAAGACACTGTACCAGAGGGAAAATTAAAATTAAGCATTGAGGGCATAATTTTAAGTCCTGTAAGTATGGAGTAGTGGGGTTTTGCTGTTGGATACGCCAATCCTGACGCCACGGAATAAGACTGAGTTCCAACAAGATTTCCATCATACATGTATTTGTATTTTACATTATATAATGCCACAAGTTCCACATTTGCATCATAGATTGTCATTACTCGTGATCCTGTTACACCACCGCTCCATGTTGATGCACTGGTACCAGAATTACCCATATCTATATATTGACCATTGGAATTCTTCAGTCCGACATTATCTCCAGACTTCTCAATAGTTATAGCTGTGCCGTTAGCCGTAGTTGTAACTGTACCATTATTGGAGGCGCTATTGAATGTAATTTGCTTGTTTGTCAAAAGGTTTGTAAACTTATAAGTTGTACCATCATCTGTGGCTTTAGCAATCCAGACATATCTCTTAGCATCTACTCCAAGAGGACACTCTGTTTGATTTGTCGCTTCAACACCACCATTTCCATTGTCATACATCCAAGTAATTTGGCCTGACTGTCCGCTACATTTAATCACATACTTCCCACCATCCGTCAGGGCAGTAATTGCTGTTTCTCCTACACGTGTAAGCGCTTCAACCGTTTCACCTTGCGCCCAAGCCCCCACTGCACACAGCAGTGCGAGCGTGAATAAATAAAATTTTCTCATGTTTTTTGTGTTTGTTTTG
>CALZMK010000304.1 GCA_945788545.1 uncultured Prevotella sp. | reverse complement strand
GTAATCAATAAGTTACGGAGCGTGGTGATTCGGTATCGTCTCCCTCTCTCTCCGCCTTGATTGTCCTGTAAGTCTATGATTTACAGGACTTTTTCTTTTTAGCATTGTCAGAGGTTCCGTGATACCTTCACTTTTCCTGTTACTACGTCGTTTATGATAATTTGCTTATGCTCTTGGAATAATCTGATTCTTTCTGCACAAATAGGGGTGTTTGGGCATTTAACATTTGAAATTTTAGAATTAGAGGGCTGTATCGTAGATGTTTCGCGAAAAGGATGAAATATCAGCCTGAATCCCTTTAAATAAAGGGGTTTTGAGGGTGTTTTGTAGTTAGAGCAAACAATTCGGCACTTAGGATAAACAAGGGCTGGACTTGTTTATCCTAAGTGCCGAGTTGTTTTTCCTAAGTGCCGAGTTGTTTTTTTAAGGGTTCAAGGCACTTAAAGAAGGGGCATCAGCGCATAGCCCAGGGCAACGCCCTGGGTAGGTTAACCGCCGCAAATGCGCCCTGAAGGGGCAAAAGCGTATGTTTATAATGATTGTATTCCAACGCTTTTGCCCCTTCTTCAAGTGCCTTGAACACTCGAACAATCCTAAAGGCGGCCCTTTCCCACCCTAAAGGCGGCCTTGAAAAGCACAACCGAAGCCCCATTTACCCGCCCAAAAGCCGCACGTCATCTATCAAAGAGAAAGAAAAGACACAAAACTGAAATATTTTAACATTCTTTACCCCCCCCAATTAGGTAATATAGGGTTTGTTACGTATTTTTGCCCCCAATTTTAGACAAGTAGAGACATACCCCAAGCCATATCCGCTTGCAGGAAGATAGGATGAGGCTACGCAAGCAGCCCCATTGCCTGTTCCCTTTTGGTGGCTCATTATTTCACTTATCAAACCAATACATTTATGCGTAAACTTTATCTTTTACTCGCCATGCTGCTGAGTTTCGGCAGTACGGCATGGGCTGACTTCCATCAGCCTTGGACCAGCACGCCCTTTCCTTGGACGGAATCGGTAACAGCAGATGATGTGACAGCAGCAGGTATGACATTGCCTTCTGCATCAGACGCAACCTATCGCAGAGGAAGCGTAAGCGTCACCCGCACAGGTTCTGCAGGCGATGTCACCCTCACCTTTCACTACACCACTGGTGGACATACCCTGCAAATTTTGGGTGTCGACCTGCTGAATGCTTCAAGCGAGGTTGTGTGTTCTGATTACACGGCCCGTACAGCAACAGGAAGCACAGATGCTACCTTTACATTGTCAAGTGTAGCAGAAGGCAGCTACACGCTTCGCTATTGGGTATATGGTTCTGCTGCCAACAGCAACAGCCTGACCAGCACCAACGGAACTATCACCGTAACGGGTCTGAACAGCAATTACATCACCTCGCTTGACGACCTCAGAAACGACAAGGTGTATTACTTTAAGTCCGGTCGTTCCAGCGGAAGCACCTCTCACTATCTGCTCTATCACAGCGCCGCACCCAACAACCTGTCTTCCACCTATGGCAGCGGTCATAGCATGACCTTTAACCCGTCAACGACCAATTTCCAGTTCGCTCTTTACAAGTCTGGAGAGACCTACTACATGTATAACATCGAAGCTGGAAAGTTTGTAGGCAATGCCAACACCAATAATGCTGCAATACCTTTGGTTGCACTTCCTTCGAATGGAATTACCCTTAAACCCTCAGCAAACCCCACTTACACTTGGGTGATGTCAACCAACAATTTTGGCGGTGTATTGAATGCGGCACAAACTAGAGGATGCCATGGTGTTGTCAATTGGACTGGTGCTGGTAATCAGCTCCTTACCGACGGCGGAAACGTTTTTCAAATCTGTGAAGCCGGTGATTTAAGTGAAGCTATTCAGTCTCAGATAGCCCAATATATTGCATGGGGACCTGTCTACACCACCATCAAGGAAGAAGCCGACATTGCTTCTGACACCCGAATGGGAGCACTCACTGTAGCCAGTGGCGCAACGATTTCTGCTGCTTGTACTGCGTTCGAGGCAAATCCTAACGGGGAAACCTATGCTGCTATGCAGTCGGCATATAGTGCCGGAGAAAGAACAACTCTGTCGGCCGGTGAAAAATTCACCGTTAAGTGTATTGAAGACAGTCGCGGCTATCTGGTTTATTCTACTGTTGATGGGAAGGGTTCGGAAACCATTGCCAATCTGGCAGGAACTGCAAACGCTAGTCTACCCGCATTAACCGATGAAGGCGTATATAAGGAATGGGTGTTTGTTGAAAAAGATGGCAAGAAGTACATCTACAATGTACAGAATCAGAAATTCCTTCTGAAAGGCACACCCGTCAAATTCGATGACAGGGGCACCTACGTTGTATTTGAAAAAGTTGGTACTGCCTTGTATACCATCAAATTTGAAGGAGCCAATCAATATCTTTCGTTCTCTCAAGGATGGGGACTCAACTGGTGTGTGCGAACCGAAGGCAGCGTAGACAATGGTTGCAAGTTCTATATAGACAAGACAGGTGAATCTGACCCCAATTTTGAAAGCATTGAAGGCGCTTTGTATAAGAGTGAACTCGATTCAAAATTGGCTAAAGGCCGGTTATATGGAACGGGATTAGGCAAATACTCTTACTCTGGCAGTGAGGATGTTGCAACTACCGTAAGCAATGCAGAAAGCTTGCTCACGAACGATGCTGCGACCAAGACACAAATTACAGGAGCCATTGCTGCTTTGGAAGCACTCTATGCAAACTTCTCAATCAATCTCCCCGAGATTGGCAAGCTCTATCGATTCAAGGGAAAAGCCTCCAGTCACTATATCTGCCCCACTGGAACAGGAACTACTGACAGTGATTTCATGGCAATGAACAGTAGCTCCGATCATGCTGGAACTGTGTTTATGCTGTACGAAGGCGATCAGGTTGGTGGCACTACTGGTTATAAATTGCTCAACTATGGAACTGGATACTTTACAACCAGAACATACTGTAACGGTGCAATGAAGGCTGATGCAAACTCCGTGAAATTTGCAGAATCACCTACAAATCCCGGTTGCTACACCATACAATCCAATGCAAGTGGAATAGGTACTTATCTTTATGACCAAGACTCTAAGGTTAATCGCAATACTACCTACCAAGCCAACAACTGCGACTGGACTATTGAGGAGGTAACATGGTTGCCGATTCCTGTAAGCAGCACCTATCGCTTTGGTACACTGACCACGCCCGTTGATTTGGCCATTGTAGACCAATGGTATGCAAAAGATGCTCGTCTGAAGTTCTATATAGCCGCTGTTGACCCCGCTGACGACTATGTGGTTTTGACCCAAGTAACTGAAAACATTCCGGCTGGCCAGTCGTACGTCATTGAGTACGTGTCAGATGAAGGTTACAAATACGGATGCAGTTACCTGAAGATTGCTGAAAGCGCACCTGCC
>CALZMK010000303.1 GCA_945788545.1 uncultured Prevotella sp. | reverse complement strand
ATCCTAGATGAAATAAACGATGTTCTTGGATTAAAAAGAATTTAATATAAAAAAATGAAACAAAACGATTATGCATATACTATTATGTCATTCGGAGGCTACCGAACAGGTGTTGCTGCAATGGATTTATATGTCTGCCAAGGAAGAGCAGATTGAGGTGAAAGAGTTGGTGTGCGACCGTGGCGACTGTGAGGAGGCGCTCCACAAGGAGGCGGCTGATGAGGCGCTGATTGGCATCGTTGCCTTTGACAACGCTGGAAAGACGGTGTTGCAGGTGCACGATGTGCCCAAGATGGTGATCAATCCGGTGTTGTCGTTCAGCGACGAGGAGGAAGAAAAGCGGGTGTTGGGTTCTGCCACACGCTTCGACCGTAATAACACGTGGGGTGTATTCAGTAGTGAGGGCGACAACGAGACTTATTACGAGAAGATGCATTCCTATAGCACTAACCTGGCTCTACAATTCAGCAACCATATAAACACTGCAAATGCCGATATGTATCTTTGCGGATTCCTCTCGGATGCGGTGGAGCTGAAGAGTCAAAATGAGGAGTTAAAATGAGGAGTTAAAATGAGGAGTTATAATAAGGAGTTAAAAAGCCATTACTCTCTGCGCAGAGACATTTGGCTCATCATAACTTCCCCTCATAACTTCCCAATAACTCCCAATCATAACTCCATAAATAAAAAGAACATTTAAATAACATACTATTATGGACAACAGAATAATCGTAGGACTGGGTGAGGCCCTGTGGGATTGCCTCCCCGAAGGCAGGAAGATTGGCGGTGCACCTGCTAATTTCGCATATCACGCAGCGCAGTTTGGTTATACATCCTATGCCGTTAGTGCCGTGGGCAAGGATGCGCTTGGCGACGAAACCATCGAGGCATTGAAGGCTAATGGACTAAATGTAGAGATGCCGCAGGTGGATTTCCCGACAGGTCAGGTGCAGGTGACACTCGACGAGGACGGTGTGGCTTCGTATGACATCAAGGAGGGTTCGGCATGGGACAATATTCCCTTTACGCCCGAGATTGAGTCATTGGCAAGGCAGTGCCGCGCAGTGTGCTTCGGTTCATTGGCACAGCGCAACAGCGTGTCGCGAGATACTATCTACCGTTTTCTTGATGCCACTCCCATGGACTGTATGCGCATCTTCGACATCAACCTGCGTCAGAACTTCTATTCCAAAGAGGTTATCCAGGAGTCGCTCAGGCGAAGCAATGTCCTCAAGATCAACGACGAGGAACTTGTCATCATAGGCCGTATGTTTGGTTATCCTGGTCTTGACATCGAGAACAAGTGCTGGCTCATCCTTGGCAAGTATAATCTCGACATGCTCATCCTCACGTGTGGAGTCAACGGCAGTTATGTCTTCTCAAAGGGTGCCATGAGTTATCTTGAGACCCCGAAGGTGGAAGTGGCGGACACCGTTGGTGCCGGCGACTCCTTCACCGGTTCGTTTGTAGCCTCAATCCTCTCAGGCAACCCCATCGCCGAGGCACATCGCATAGGTGTCAACGTGAGTGCCTACGTATGCACCCAAAACGGCGCGATGCCCGTCATTCCAGAGGAATTGAAGAAGTAATACTAAACTTCTTTCCAACTGACACCGCTGCTCACTATTATTGGAAATCACAAGAAATTTTCAGTTTTTATATCAAAAAATGTTGGAAACGATGGTGCTGAAATGGTGCGCTAAGTCGATTTTTTTCCACTTAGCGCACCGTTTCAGCACATTTTTTCTTATTCCCCACCTCCTACAGCATGAAACAGTTTGACCACAGCTTGCATTCTATCCAAGGTATGTTGAACCCAAGTCATAATATAATCAATATGCCCGATATATCTGCTCAAACATGTCAATCTCTCTCTTTGCTATACCAAGACTAACGGCAACCTCCCGCCATTTGGCAACGGCGGATTTTACTTCGGAGATAATCTTTTCAGCGTTATTGTGATTAATCATGTACTCCTCGCACGAGTCTAACAAGATGTCCAAGTCAGACTCGTTTGTCACTGAATTAATCAGAAGACTTTGGTTGTGCCATAACGTAGGATTCATGTCGAATGCCGGAGAGAGAGTCCATCCCTTGGGAGTGAGCAAAAAGCCGTGATTGCGGAAATGGTCGTCGGTATTGCATATAGCAATGTTGAAAGCCACACGTCGATATAGCTGATGGAGATTCTCGGTCACATTGCAACAGTTTTGCAGAATGAAATCAGCAATGTCAAGGTATCCATGGCCAGTGTTGGCATCACATCCGTCAGTCAACCCAAGAAGTGTGAGGGCTGAGGCAAAATGCACACGTTTCCCTCCTGCCAACCTGTCAAAACGCCTTGACAACAACGTGTGGTATTTCTCCCCACATCCTATGCACTTCGTCTTTGCCACTGTCACCCCCGCCTCATGAGCTAAAAGATGGCTATGATGCTCCCACAATGCCACATCGTAGTCATCATTCCTTGACGGAAATTTCGCAATACACAGGCATCCGTCTTCATCACGAACTCCAGCCTTAGGACGCGCTCCACCCAGTGATGAGCCTGGATGAACCAACTGTTGAATCCATCTCTTTTCAGGCATGAGGTTATGTTTTTCACTGCGTTCAAATTCCATACTTGCCTGAACAAGACTTCTTAAATCTGTGACAGGTGGTATGCGCAGGTAGTCGTCACTATTGATAAACGGCCCGTCCAAGGATTCTTTGAAACGCAGACCACCCATACGTGAAAAATCATCAATACCAATAAGATAATCGTATGAAGACAGTCTTCTTACAGGTCTTTTCGCCTCTGCCGCCAAGATTTGTTCCCTCCGATTAAGAAGTGTTTTTCCCCATCTGTCGGGCAATGCGTCACTAAAGCATCCGAAAATATCCTTTCCCGGTTGTGTGTATTGCTGTCCCGTATAGTTGTTAATGTCGGCACTCAGACAAATGCTTCCATGTTTCTTAAGCCATTCGGTATTGTACTTGAAGGAATAAGAGTCTGAGCCACGAAGGGATTCGTAGCCCAATTCACCGATGAGGATAGGAGATTCCAACCAATCGAAATCACCAAAAACATATAGTGTTTTCATACCTTACATTTTCTTTGATGCCCTTTCACGCTGTTTAAGTCTCAAATCCTGAAGTCCGCGCCCTATTTCGTCCTTCTGTGCCAGCAGAAGAATGTCGTCATCCAGTTGCAGTGCATACAGAACCCGCAGGTAAATGCCGATGGCAACGGTTGGAGCCCCTTTCTCCACACGTGAAATGGTTACGGGGGAACATGTGGCACGTTCTGCCACTTGTGCAATACTCAAGTCGCGTCGCAGTCGGGCAAGTCTTATCTGTTCGCCCACAACCTTCATCTTATCCTCTAACTTTCGGGGAAGCTTAGTCCCCATCGTAGTTTTGCTCATAATATGATAATCTTCATTTACGT
>CALZMK010000302.1 GCA_945788545.1 uncultured Prevotella sp. | reverse complement strand
GCGGGTACGAAGGGCAACGGCCTATTGGCCATTCCGCACTTTTCTGTCTTTACGCTACCCAGCACTCTGTCCCAGAATGTACAATATTTTAGGGTGCAAAACAGCCAGTTAGGCAGCAACATCATCTATCACCTCACTGAAAGTCGCCACCCGTGGGTGTGGATATGTAATGCCGAGGGCATTTCCTACTATAGCTATACGACACGCCAAGTGAAACATCTGGCTTTGCCTGATCATGTGAAACATGTCATTGCAGCATGCGAGGATGGCGACCAGTTGTGGATGGCCACGCTGGGGTTCGGCATCTGCCGAGCCCACATCAGCGAGAAAGACGGCCAGCCGCTGCTGACCAACCTGAAAACCTACGTGCTGGACGGCGGCAAACAGTCATCAAACTACTTCTTCTCTCTGGCAAAAGACAACCGGGGAAAGTGGTGGTTCGGTAATCGTGGCAAGGGGCTCTACACTCTGGAACACAACACGCTTAAGTCTTATCCGCGTATGCAGAATACCGCTGACCCCAGCATTTACGATGTCTATACACTGCTGCCAGTAGGCGATGACCTGTGGGTAGGCTCAGGCATGGGTATATCCATTCTTCATCAGGACGGAAGCATCAAGCGCATCACGATGGCCGACGGGCTTCCCAACAACACCATACATGCGCTGGCCTGCCGGGGCGGTGAAGAAGTGTGGGCATCGAGCAACAACGGCCTGGTGGCTCTCACCACCGACGGGCACGTGAAAATGGTGGTCAACGAACACACGCTGTCCGACATCATGGAGTATAGCGACGGAGCCGTCTACGTCGTGGGCAACCGGCTGTTCTTCGGCGGCATCGGAGACGGGGTCATTATCGACTATAACAACCAGATAAAACCTAGCAAGGTGAATCATCAACTGGAGTTCACACGGCTTTCCCTCATGGGCGTACGGCAGAACATCAGCCAATTTCTGAGACAGCAGAAGGGGCGACTTGTGCTCACACTGAATTACGACCAGAACTACTTCAACGTGGGTGTGGCCACCTACAACTATCTGGCAGAGCCGATGATACACTATTATTACAAGTTATCTGAGCGCGATGAGTGGATAGACAACGGCCGCAACTCTGTGTTCTCGTTTACCAATATGTCCCCAGGACACTACACCCTCTTCGTGAAAACCCAGAACATCAATACGGGCGAGGAGATGTCTCTGGGGACGCTGCACATTGTTATCACGCCTCCCTGGTATCGCACATGGTGGGCCTATGTGCTCTATCTGTTGGCTTTTGTGGGCCTGGCCTACGTGCTGTTCAACCGATGGCGCAACGACCAAAGAGAGCGACAGGCCATGGAGATAGCCCGACTCAACGAGCAGCACCGCGATGCCTTATACGAGGAAAAGATGAAGTTTCTTACCAACGTGGTACATGAACTGAACACTCCGTTGACACTCATTTACGGCCCATGCGAACGTATCATGGCTCGTCTGGGAAGCGACACCTTTGTACGCAAATACGTGTCGATGATTATGCAGAATCTGGGACGGCTGAACATGCTCATACAGGAGATTATAGACTTCCGCCGTATCACCACCGGCCATCATGTGGTCAGCATTCGTCGTGTCGACATGTCGGCCGTTGTCGGCGACTACACGGCATCGTTCGCCGAGATGGCGAGTCGCAACCATATTGTTTACGAGCAACAGATAGAACCGGGTGTGGTGTGGAACTCTGACGAGACGGCGCTACGACGCATCGTTGGCAATCTTATTTCCAACGCATTCAAATACACCAAGCGTGAAGGCACCATTAAGGTGACGTTACGGCGTGACGGAGAGCATCTGCTATTCTCTGTCTACAATACCGGACAAGGCATCAAACCAGAAGATCAGCAGCGTATCTTCGACTACTACTCTGTGTTCAACAGCGTTGATGAGAGCAGCAGCTGCGGACAGACTACACGCAACGGGCTGGGCATGGCCATCTGTCACAAGATGGTGGAACTGCTGGGCGGAAGCATCAGCATTGACAGTGAGGTGGGACACTATGCCTGCTTCAATGTCGTACTGCCTCAGCGCACCCTGCCAGCCGGTGCCGAGCATGAACCCATCGTAACAGTACAGACAGCAACTTCTCAGGAATACGACGTTGCTGCACAGGATGAGAACGCAGCAGCCCATCGGCCGCGGCAGCAATACAAGTTTGCGGGCGATAAGGCACCAACCCTACTTGTCATAGACGACAATCAGGAATTGCTCAACCTGCTCACCGAAAGTCTGCAGAACTGCCGACTATTGACAGCCACCGATGCCGGGAAAGGACTGGAGATGCTAAAGAACGAAACGCCCGACCTTATTATCACTGACCTGATGATGCCGGGCATGGACGGACTGGAGTTTACACAGCGCGTGAAACATAATAAGCATACCATGCACATACCACTCATCATTCTTTCGGCCAAGATTGCTGTCGATGAGCGCATAGAGGGCTTCGAGAGCGGTGCCGACATGTATATCACCAAACCATTCAGCATTAGTTATCTAATATCGGTTATCAAGCGCCTGTTGGAGAATCGCAGCATACTGAAGGAGTACTATAACTCAGCAGCATCTGTCTATTCCTACTCAGCAGGGACACTGGTCAGTAAAGATGATGCGCAGTTCGTACAGGAAATGACTAAGATAGTCGATGAGCATATGAGCAACTCTGACTTAACCCCCGACACTCTGGCTACCCTCATGGGCCTGAGTCGCCGCAGCCTCTATCGGAAATTTGAGAGTGCCCAACTGCCGCCTGCCAAGGAGTTCATACGGGAGTATCGCATCAATGCGGCTGCCCACCTGCTTACAACCACACGCATGACCATCTCTGAGGTGATGGTCAAGACGGGCTTCGACACTCGGTCGCTGTTCTATTCCGAGTTCCGCAAGCATTTCAACACAACACCAAAAGCTTATAGGGAATCTTACCAGACAAAAGATGAATCGCTATAAGTGTTTTCTTCCTACGCGCTCTCCGCATGAAATAATCTCGGCCTCGCGTTGAGGCGAACGAGAAGGGGGAGCCTGCACTATTCCAGACTATTTTTATAGTTTGCCCGACAGAGAAATTAGAATAAGAGAATTTGTGCCAAGTCTGTTTCTTTTACAGATTTGGCACAAATTGGTATAGAAGACTGTATTTTTATGGGTAATTTTGCAGCAGAGTAGTTTAAGTTAGTAGTTAGTAGTTAGTAGTTAGTATTTAGTAGTTAGTATTTAGTAGTTAGTAGTTGTAGTTAGTAGTTAGTAGTTAGTTTAAGTATAAGTTATGTATAAGATTGTTATCAGGACATGGACATCCGGCAAGACGACACACCGTCTGTGCTGGATGCTTTTTGATTAAGAGCAATAAACCCAAATCGGTCATTAGGATTTCTCTGTGTCGTACGGCAAAGAGAAATCCT
>CALZMK010000301.1 GCA_945788545.1 uncultured Prevotella sp. | reverse complement strand
ACAATGAACAATTAATAATTAATAATTAACAATTATGAAAACAATCAAAATCGAAACAGTAAAGAGAACTATCAAGGAGATAATCATACATTGCTCAGCCACGGAAACGAAGCCGGGCTCCAGACCCATCGCCATCGCAGACATCAGGCGCTGGCACAAGGCACGGGGCTTCAGCGAGGTGGGCTACCACTACTACATACGCCTTGACGGCACCATCGAGGTGGGACGGCCCCTCTCGCTGGCGGGAGCACATTGCAAGGGGCACAACGCGAACTCTATCGGCATCTGCTACGAGGGCGGCATACTGCACGGAAAACCGTGCGACACGCGCACGCCTATACAAAGGGCAAGAATGCTGGAATTAATCCTCGCATTGTTGACATTATTCGACATAAAGAGCATCCACGGGCACAATGAATTTGCCAACAAGGCCTGTCCCTGCTACGATGTGAGCAAGGAGTACAAGCGGCTCAACGAGATATTGAGGATGCCAGGCGACAGCAAGGAGGCCGCAAAGTCATCTCTCGAATATTACTACCGGTGTATGACCATGTAATGCGTTGAATATAAGCAAGACAGGCACCACGAAGAGTGGTGTCTGCCACATTTAAAAGTACATTTTACACTTTACACTTTTACACCATTAGTAAAATCAAGGTGTTAGGAATGTAATTAAGTATGTGATTATCCCATTATATATATAATATAACATTATATATATAATGGGATAAATTATAAACACCCTCTTTGTGCCAATTTTCTTAATGGTGTAAAAGTGTAAAGTGTAAAATGTACTTTTCACGGTTTCCCCAGATACTGATAAACAATCATCACCATTTTGGGTGTAAGCAATCTTGTATTCTCTTCGTAGTTGATTTCTCCGAGTATTTTCCTCAGTACAGTAGTATCGCGTATGAGTTCCCGTATTCTTCTTCTTGCGTGCCTGGGGGTGACATTGGGGAAGTAGAGGAGACCGAGTTCGGTGATCTTCATAGCTCTTATATCTTTGCTCATTTCTGTGTAGTTTTTAAGGTTTGTGATAATGAGGTGGGCGCGCGCCTTGCGCACCACAAAGATACGGCTTTTTCTGCACATACACAAATTTTTTGCACCCTTTTATAACGATGATGTTGCGCGCGCGCCGCAAGCGTCCCGGGCTATTGTTCGGGCGTAATTTTTCAAACCACTACGGCACTTCTCTTGGGGGTCTGTTGTGTACCCTCCAAACTGTCGGAATAACGGACATTATCGGTCGGGAAGGGACGCGGTGGGACAGCAGGGGACATCATCGGACATTAGTCGTGTCTGACACGAAAAATTCCTTGAAAATTATTTGGAATGTGCATAAGTTTTTCGTACCTTTGTAGCGCGAAAGGGAAATGACGACCTTAACCTTAACCTTGACCTTAACCTTGACCTTGACCTTAACTTGAAACCAGGAAAACCTTAACCTTAACCTTGACCTTGACCTTAACTTGAAACCTTAACTTGAAACCTTAACCCTAACCTTAACCCTAAACCATCAATTTTCAATTATCAATTATCAATTATCAATTAAAATTTTCAATTTTCTATGCTTAAATACCAGATTTACCAGTGTAAACTCCGTGGCACGGCAGCCTACGACAAGTGGTATTGCCGTATAGTAAGTGAAGAAACCATCGGCGTGGAGGCCCTTGCCTCGCACATGGCCAAACACAACACCCCCTTCAGCCCCGGCACCATCCGCGGCATCCTCACCGACGCAGTGACCTGCACCAAGGAACTCCTGCTCCAGGGCAAGCGCGTGGCGTGGGACAACCTCGCCTCCTTCGGACTTGGCGTGGAACACACCATGGGAGCCGAGACGGCCGACGAATTCAGCGTGGCGAAGAACGTGAAGAGCGTGCGCCTCCTGGCACAGGGCATCGGGGAGTTCTCCAAGAGCGTGCTGACCAACGCAGCCAGCATGAAGGAGAACCGCGGCTACCTCTCGCCCAGGACGGGCGGCGAGGACATGGGCGGCGGCAGCGAGACGCTCATGGCCACCCTCACCCTCAACGTCAACGACAGCTCGATGGGCAGCGTCAGCGGAGGCGGCACCTTCACCAAGGGAAGTACCGTAACCGTCATGGCCACTCCCGGCAGCGGCTACAAGTTCGTCTCCTGGAGCGACGGCAACACCAGCGCCTCACGCTCCGTCAAGGTCAACAGCTCCATGACGCTCACGGCCAACTTCGCCGCCGAAGAGGCCGAAGGTGGAGGCAGCAACACGCCCGGAGAAGGAGAGGAAGATGTCTACGAGTAACCCCATAACCCAATAACCCCATAAACCAATAACCCAATAAACCAATAACCCAATAAACCAATAACCCCTTATATCCATGATCAAATACCAGATATACCAGAACCGCCTTGAGGGCACGAGTGCCTACGGCAAGTACTACGCCCGCATTGTGAGCGACGAGACCGTCAACCTTGACAGCCTGGCAGAGCACATGCGCGACCACAACAGTCCCTACAGCAAGGGCACCATACGGGGCATCCTCACCGACACCGTGCGCTGCGTGCGGGAACTCCTCCTCCAGGGCAAACGCGTACAGCTCGACGACCTGGCCTCCTTCGGACTGAGCGTGCAGCACGCCAAGGGTGCCGACACGGCCGATGCCTTCAGCGTGCGCACCAACGTCAAGAACGTACGCCTCACCGCACAGGGCATCGGGGAGTTCTCCAAGAGCATCCTCACCGACGCCGCCTCGCTGACCGAGAACCCCAACTACGTGTCACCCAAAACAGGGGGAGCCACGAACGGTTGACAAATAACGTACCATGAAAAACTGTCTCTCAGTAGTCTCCTTCGCTGCCGCCCTGGCCTTTGCCGCATGGGGAATGTGGCTGCCTCCCCAGGGCGAGATATCAGGCTCCGTCCTCATCCTCGTCGCCCAGCTCCTCGTGCTCTGCACCACGTTCCTCGGCATCAAGGACTACGCCAACCTCATCAAGCGCAAGCGGTAGTCAACCTTGACCTTGACCTTGACCTGAAACCTGAAACTTGAAACCTTAACCTTTACCGCACATGACACCTGAAAAGAAGAACACCTGGAGCGTCATCATCAACATTGCGCTCACCACCTTGACCGCCATCCTCTCCGCACTCGGATTCAACGTAGGATGACCAGTAACGAACTGCCTGACATGTAAAGAGGACAGGGCCGGGATATTCCCGGCCCTGTCTTCGTGCAATGGACAAATCCCCGTTGCCCCCCAGAACTTTCCCGCCCCTTCATGAACTGAAATGTATGTTATCTTAAATGTTATCACTTCACGATGGTGACGGCATAACGTCCCATGGCCTCGTAGGCCGCAGGGGTGCCGTGAAGACCGTCATCGGAGTAAGCTTTGAGGAGCTGACGCGGTTCCTTGGGGTCACGCACCACCTGGTCAAAGTCAAGGA
>CALZMK010000300.1 GCA_945788545.1 uncultured Prevotella sp. | reverse complement strand
AAGGGCAGACTTCTTGAGATTAATCCTTCTGTAAATATTGATGCAAGACAACAGATATTCTGCGAAGAAACAGCTGGAGAATTCGATCTCGACAGTTATGACTATATTGTTGATGCCATTGACTCGCTCAAAGACAAGTTGCTCCTTATAGAACTTGCCTGCCGCAGCAAGGCGCGTTTCATCTCATCCATGGGAGCTGCATTGAAGATGGATCCGACAAAGGTACAAGTAGCGGAGTTCTGGAAGGTGAAGGGCTGTCCGCTTGCCCGAGCCCTGCGTCAACGCTTTAATAAAATGAAACGCCGACCGGCACGCAAGTTTCAATGTGTGTTTAGCGAGGAACTGCTTCAAAATCGAGCTATGGAGGGTCGTATGGTGAGTGATGGCAGTATGACCTTCCGGAAAGTACAGACAAACGGGTCGATAATGCATATCACGGCAATCTTCGGTCTAACCATTGCCGGACTCATAATAAACGAGGTGTACCATGAAGGTTGAAAATTGAAAATTGAAAAATAATAAAAAGGCAACCGCTCCGCTGAGCAGGTTGCCTTTTGACATATAAATAGTAAGTACTGTATGATGATTTTTGAAATTTTGTTTTCTTTTATTCGTCAGTGCCCTCGATAGTCAGAATCTTACCGTCGGCGTCATACTCAATCTCGCACACCTTGAGTGAGCGGAGCCATGACTTACCGCCTGAAGGCACTGAGTCGTGATGGAAGAGATACCATTTACCCTCGTACTCAAGGATGGCGTGGTGAGTGGTCCAACCCACTACGGGAGTGAGGATAACACCCTGATATGTGAACGGTCCGTAGGGATTGTCGCCTGTAGCATAGCAGAGCAAGTGACTGTCACCTGTAGAATATGAGAAGTAATACTTTCCGTTGTACTTATGCATCCATGATGCCTCAAAGAAACGATGAGGGTCGTCGGCTTTCAAGGGATTCCCCTCGTTATCTACAACAAGTATTGGACGTGGTGCCTCGGCGAAGTTCATACCGTCCTTGGTGAGGCGCACGCAACGACTTGGCAGAGCATCCTCTTTGCCTTCGGGCAGATGTGGAGTCTCAAGATGAATATTGTCTTGATAACGTTGGAGCTGGCCTCCCCATAAACCACCGAAATATACATAGACTTCTCCGTCGGCATCATCCCTGAAAGCACACATGTCGATGCTGTAGCTTCCGGCAACGGGAGCAGGTTGAGGAATAAACGGTCCTGCAGGATTGTCGGCGATGGCAGTGCCCCAATGGAATACGTCGTTGCGGTCCTTCAGAGGGAAGTACATAACGTATTTCTTCACTTTTTTGCTGTAGCCCATACCAGCAGCCTGCTCCTCGGCGTTGGTAGGTACTTCTTGCTCATATTCCTGCACATCACAGTCCCAAAGTTGGCGACCTGCCCATGGAATATCTTCCTGACGAAGAACACAACCATGGTCGGTGACAGTGCCTGTCATTGGATCACCGTCGATAGAGAGAACATGATAGTCCTTCATTATATACTGGTCACCATTGTCGTTTTCGACATTTGATGCTTCCCAGTCATGACTGGGATAGATATAGATCTTACCGTCAAAGATATGTACTGACGGGTCAGCCATGTAGTCGGCTGGAAACAGATAACGCTTTTCTTTTTTCATATTTTTCTTATATTATATATTTATTTCAGATTATCCGGATAATCCGGATTCTTCATTCTAACTCCTGCTTTCTATCTCTTTGTTAATCTTGTCGATAGTAGCGTCGTCGAGCTCATACTTCGAGATGATGAACATAGCAAGCAATAGAAGAGCTGCTGGCAGTACACATACGAGCCACAGGATACCTTCCTCGGCAAGAGGACTCTGGGATACACTCTTCGGGTCGTAGGCCACATAAGCGAGGATAGCTGGAGCCACAACACTACCGAGAGTCATACCGGCCTTGAAGAAGATACCAGTGAGGGCATTAACAATACCTGCAATGCGCTTGCCGCTTACATATTCGCCGTAGGAAATAACCTCAGGCACAAGAGCCCACATATATCCTGTGGCAACAATCACACCTGTGGATTTGATAAACTGAGCGATATATACATACATCATGCTCGGATTCTCCATCTTTGCCACAACATAGAGGATCGCCATACCGATGATTGCCACCGAAAGGAAGATATAGAACATGTTTTTCTTGCCCACGGCATTCTTGATCATAGGAACGAGAGGCATGAAGATAAATGAGGGCGCAGAACCCAAACCCATGAAGATGGAAAGCTGTTCGGATGTGCCGTGCATATTGCTGTTGATAAAGTAGGCACCGGCAGCATTACCGATGGACATCATCGCAAAGGCTGTGATAAAGAAGAAGGCGATGACGCGAAGAGGACGATTGTGGAAGAACTCCATCCACAGGTCGCTGATCTTGACATTGGCACTCTCCTCTGCGTTCATCACTACCTTTTCCTTACACTGAGAGAAGCAGAAGAGAAGGAGAACAAGACCCACAAGGGCATAGATGGTCATGGTGGTGAACCATGCTGCAGGGTCCTTGGGTAATCCGTCTGTTTTCTCATCGGTGAAGTAGGCTATAAGAAGTGGAAGGCCAGAACCAACGGCAAGACCACCACAGTTGGCCATGAACATACGTACAGAGGTGAGAATGGTGATCTCGTTGGTGTCGCGGGTGAGCGACGAGTTGAGCGCTCCGTATGGCACATTAATAAATGTATAAAGTAAAGTCATCGCGATATATGTCACGTATGCATAAAGCAAAGAAGGGGCAAAACCATTCCAGAAACACAGGATGGCAAAACCCGACAGCGGAATGCCTACAAAGACAAGATATGCACGATATTTACCCAAGCGGGGGTTGTTTTTATCGATGAGTGCTCCTACGATGGGATCCCATATTACGTTAGCAACATTACCAACGGTGAACATTACCGACACATCGACGGCGTCAAGGCCATATATGTCAGTGTAGAAAAACAACAGATACATGCAGGTGGTCTGGAATATCAGGTTTTGGGCAAGGTCACCCGAGCCGAATCCGATGCGCTGCAGCCATGAGAGCTTGTAAAATCCCTTCTCAGAGGAAGTGGTGTCATTAAATTGTTTCATAATTATTTTCGTTGATGTTTTTAATTTGCGCTGCAAAAGTACACATTTTCTGTAAAAAAACACCTCATAAATGTAACTTAAACATTTTGATTTGTTTCATAAGGGCATTTTTTTTGCAAAAAATGATGAAATGCAATAAAAAAGTATTATATTTGCACCAAGAATAGATTATCAAACGAGAAATCTGAATGAATAGAAGATATATAACAATCTTTTTTGCCCTTGTCATCTCTTTGGTGATGGCTATGGCGGATACAGGAAAACTATATACCTCAGACAAGCTGTCGAGCAGTTTGCTCACTTCTGTTTGTCAGGATAGCTATGGCTAT
>CALZMK010000299.1 GCA_945788545.1 uncultured Prevotella sp. | reverse complement strand
CAGGGAGTGAACGTGATTCGCAGTCGCAGTGGCTTTGCCTTTATTGCAGTGCCATTGGATGACGCTGAGCGCGTAGCTGCTACCAAGGGAATCAAGAGGATTCAGTTTGAACGCCCGGTTCAGCAGAAGTTGAAGTATGCCCGATTCGACACTGGCGTGGATAAGATTCACGAAGGTATGGGTCTGTCGCAGGCTTATACGGGTAAGGGAATTGTGTGCGGAATCGTTGACCAGGGCTTCGACCTGAACCATATCAACTTTTTGGACGAGAACGGCGATCCGAGAGTTAAGTATTTCGAGAGGGTAGGATATAACTATAATTATAAAAATCCAACTGACCCTATCGCGGAAAGAACCATATACAATACTCCCGATGCAATACGCGGTTATCAGACAGATGAAACAACGACATATCATGCCGCGCACACTATGGGAATCATGGCAGGAAGCTATAAGGGAACAGCCAAGACAGCCTCTCTGACAGATACCGAACCCTATGTGGCTATTGACGATATTCCTGTTCCTTTCTATGGAGTGGCTTACGATGCCGACATCGTGGCTGCCAACTGTGAGGAATATACCGACATATTGATTGCCATCGCAGTAGAGGACTTGTTGGGTTATGCCGAGGCATATAACAAACCGATGGTGGTGAACCTCTCATTAGGCACCAACCAAGGTTCGCACGACGGAAAGGCAGTGGTGTGCCAGTTTTTTGATGTTTTGGTTGAGGAACTGAATGCCAAGATTGTAATGGCAACAGGCAATGAGGGCGACCAGAAGATTGCCGCCAATAAGACTCTCACGGCTGAAGATAATTTATTCCAGACATTTATCACCGGCGACACCTTCAAAACAGAACAGGGAGATATCTACGTGCGCTCAGGACAGGTGGACATATATGGCAACGACCTGAAGCCGTTCAAGTCATTGCAGGCTATTGTGTGGAATACATCTCGTGGTAGGATTTCAAAAAGATACACCCTTGACATTAATGAAGAGACATTGGGTTCGGGTAAGTACTGGTGTTCAAGTTCTGACTATCAGGACTATGACTCTGACGTGGTCGATGCCACCCTTGCCCAGTATTTCAGCGGAACAATAGGACTTTTTTGTGAAGTGGATAGTTCACTCGGTCGCTCGCACTGCATAGTGTCGTTCGACCTTGTGGATAACGCCGAAAAGAATATTGACAACAACTATAAGATTGGATTTATTGTCGAAGGTGAGGCAGGACAGCGTGTAGATGCTTTCACCGTTGGATATTTCCATGGATTGAGCAGCTACGATATCGGTGGCTTCACCGACGGCTCATGCAATGGTTCGGTTAGCGACATGGCTTGCGCCAAGAGCACATTGAGCGTTGGTTCGTATAACACATCCGAGGGATGGGCACAGTTGGACGGATACAGGTATTCCCAAGAAAATGCAGGAATAAAATTGGGCAAGGTGTCGCCATTCTCTTCTTACGGAACATTGATCGACGGACGCAACCTGCCTGATGTGGTGGCTCCTGGAGCTTATATCATCTCGTCAATGAACCGTTATTATCTGGAAGTGAATGAAAACACTTTTGGCAACTTCAGTGCCGTGGCAAATGTTGACGGTGTTGACTATCCATACGCATGGGCTGCCGGTACGTCAATGGCTTGTCCGATGGTGTCGGGTATTGTCGCCTTGTGGCTTGAGGCCGACCCGACTCTCTCGATGGAGGACATCCGCGACATCATCCGACAGACATCGCGTATGGATGAGGACATGCTCGAAGCCGACCCCGTGAAGGTGGGAGCCGGAAAGATTGACGCATACGAAGGACTCAAGGAGGTGCTTCGCAGAAAGGCTGCCGGAATACAGGGCGTGCAGGCCGACGACAACCGTCTTGTGGTGTCGCAGGCCGGTGAGCGTGGAGTGAAGGTGTTCCTCGCAGGTGCCAAGAAACTCAGGGCAGAGGTGTTCACAATGTCGGGAGTGAAGGTGCTCGATCAGACTACCAATGGCGATGAGGCTCTTCTCGACCTCAGTGGCAAGAACAAGGGTTCGTATGTCATCCGTGTCAACGGTAAGCAGTCAAAATGTATTCTCGTTAAGTAAATAATTTAATAAGGTATATATATATGAAGAAACTATTTAAGACATGGCTCGGCTTTGCATCATTATTAGGTGCATTGCTATGTCTGCCCCAGACAGTGACGGCGGCAGAGGATGAGCCGATCATCGAGTTTAAAACCGTTGTGGCTGAGGTTTCGGGCGGTTCGTCTGTAACAATTTTCATTGGAGGATTCAAAAAAGAAGTGGATTACCTCGACTTGGACTGCGGTGCCGGTTTGGAAGAGCAGAAAATGGGCATAGCCTCTTTCGACAAAGAAACCCAGACATGGAGTGGGGGTATGACTTATACTTGCATTCCTGGAAAGGACGGCGTGGTGAAGATTTATGGTGATGCATCGAACATCGGTGCCATCAATTTCGAGGGATGCTATATCTCGCAGTTGAAGATGGCAAATATGCCTAATCTCTATTATCTGAATCTCGACCACAACCAATTGGAGGCTCTCGATCTTAGCGATCAGTCGTCGCTACAGTATATCACTGTGGCTGACAACCCCTTCAACAAGAGTCCACTTAAGATTGGAGGCAACAAACCCAATCTGCAATTGTTAGCCATCGGTCAGACAGAGAATCTCGACCAGTCGTTTAATCTCTCCGACTATCCAAGTATCATCTCTTTTGATGCACACGCTTGCAAAGGACTGAAGACTCTCGACCCGTCGAAGTGCCCTGAATTGCAGCAGCTCTCGCTCGACCTAACTCAGTTGACTTCGCTGGATGTTAGCAAGAATACACACTTGACTATCCTTAACATCAGTGATACCAATATCCCGGAGATTGACCTCAGTAATCTTACTTATCTTCAGCAGTTCTATGCCGACCGTCAGGGAACACAGACAAAGCTTAAGAAACTGGATGTGACGAATAATCCATCACTCGTGTATCTCTTTGCAGCTGGAAATGACTTCACAGAAGTAGATGTTACTAAGAATGATTTCTTGCAGCAGCTCTATCTCGCCGATAACAAGCTGACATCAATCGACTTGTCGAACAATCGCAACCTCGTGAATGTCATCCTACGCAACAACTGCTTCACATACGCCACCCTGCCCGAACCTCAGGGCACTTGGAACCAGTATGACTACTATCAGCGTAATATGGCAATAGCTCCAACATATAAGGTGGGCGACGTGATCGACCTGTCGGACAAGGTACTGCGCGAGGGAACGACCACCACATTCGGTATGTTCCTCGTTAATGAGACTGACCTTACTACCACAGCTCTCGACGAGAGCTATTACAAGTATGAGAATGGAAAGGTAACATTGCTCAAGGAGATAGGAGAAGACTTGAAGGTTTATCTTGCTTTCGCAAACGATATGTTCCCCGACCTGCA
>CALZMK010000298.1 GCA_945788545.1 uncultured Prevotella sp. | reverse complement strand
TACACACTCGTATGCGCCCAGTCGCATGGTGCCGCCCATATTGGTGATGTTCTTCTGGTCTTCCATGATGTCAATCACGTTATGTTCGGTCTTCTCGTCCATTTCCCTGCTGTTGGCATCTTCATAGCCCAAAACGTTGCGGGCAAACTCAATCACCATCATCTGCATACCGAGACATATACCGAATGTAGGAATGTCGTGCAGACGGGTGTATTTGATTGCAGTAATCTTGCCCTCGATACCTCTTTGTCCGAATCCGGGGCAGATCACCACACCGTCGAGTCCCTTGAGCTTCTCTGCCACATCGGCATCGGTTAGATTCTCCGAGTTGACGAAGTGGAGCACGGTCTTGCGATCGTTGTATGTTCCAGCCTGATAGAGGCTCTCGCGTATGCTCTTGTAGGCATCCTGAAGGTCGTATTTGCCGACGAGTCCGATGTGAACCTCCTCGGTGGCGTTCTTGCGACGCTCGAGGAAACTGCGCCACGGACCGAGGGTGGGAGTATCTCCCACAGGCATGTCGAGCTTGCGCAGTATGGCGGCGTCGAGTCCTTGAGCCTGCATATTGACAGGCACCTCGTATATTGAGGGCAGGTCTTCGCTCTGCACTACACAGTCGATATCCACATTACAGAATGACGCTACCTTGCGCATAATACCCTCGTCGAGATGCTTCTCGGTGCGCAGTACGAGGATGTCGGGCTGAATCCCCTGGCTCTGCAGTTCCTTCACCGAGTGCTGGGTGGGCTTGGTCTTGAGTTCGCCCGCAGCCTTCAGATAGGGAATGTATGTCAGGTGGATGCTTACAGCATTCTTGCCCATCTCCCATTTCATCTGGCGTATAGCCTCGAGGAACGGTGCACTCTCGATGTCGCCTATCGTACCGCCAATTTCGGTGATGACAAAGTCGTAGTGGTTCTTTTCGCCCAAATACTTCACGTTGCGCTTTATCTCGTCGGTGATATGAGGCACCACCTGGATGGTTTTGCCGAGATAGTCACCATGGCGCTCCTTGTCGATCACAGCCTTGTAGATACGGCCAGTGGTGAGCGAGTTGGCTCTTGTTGTCTGAATACCTGTGAATCTCTCGTAGTGACCGAGGTCGAGGTCGGTCTCCATACCATCTACTGTCACGTAGCATTCTCCGTGCTCGTAGGGGTTGAGCGTACCGGGGTCGATGTTGATGTAGGGGTCGAACTTCTGGATGGTGATGTTGTATCCCCTTGCCTGTAACAACTTGCCGATAGACGACGAAATGATTCCCTTGCCAAGCGATGATACTACACCGCCTGTGACGAAAATGTACTTTGTTTGTGTCACTGTGTTATCTTTTTAAATGTTGTACTTTTCTTGTATTTACATATTCAGGCGGCAAAGTTACAAAAAAAAATCCGTTTACGAAAGTTTTATACCACTTTTATATATAATTTTTGCACGGTTAATAATTTTTTAATTTTATCTTAGATAAAAGTGATAGTATTTCAATTTTTTGTTCTATCTTTGCAGAAAAATTGAAAGAATAATAAAAACTGATGATGAAAAGAATCTCTTTGATGGTGGCTATTGCCTTTTCGATGTCACTATTAGCAACGGCAC
This sequence comes from uncultured Prevotella sp., assembly GCA_945788545.1. The sequence goes on along the minus strand of CALZMK010000298.1, from coordinate 1,856 downwards.
AACCGAAAAAAAACAAGGTGAAGGAGAAAGTTGACTCCATGGCTACCGTGAATGCTTATCTTGACTCGCTGCTTGCTTACAGGCAGCTGCAGATGTCTATGTCACAAGGTGGCAATAGCGATGATGACAACGTGGTAAAGCCCGACGGTCGCTATTACCGTCTTTTCGCACCATTGACGTTCTATCACTCGCCTGCAAGCAGAAGCCTGTCTATTTCTGATAACAGTGGCAGCTCGGCAGGAGGTGACAATGTATCGGATGTTGTAGATAGGGCTCTTATGGCGGTGTATCTCAATCGTCCTGATCTCGTGGTGAGCACTGAGACAAAGCTCGACAAGGCGGGGACTGTAAGGGATGATTTGGACAAGCCTGTGAAGAACGATGTGGATTTGTCACAGGCTGTAGAACCACTGCCTGAGACTCCTGATATCATACCACAAGGTCTTGTTATTCAGAAGCCTAACTTCTGGACGTTAAAGGGAGACGGCAACCTCCAGTTGATGCAGACTTTTGTGTCGGACAACTGGTATAAGGGAGGTGAGAGCAACTACTCTATGGTGGGACAGGTGACTCTGTCGGCCAACTATAACAACAAGAGTGGTGTGCAGTTGGAGAATATCCTCGAACTCAAATTGGGATTCTTGACATCACCGAGTGACACGGTGCATAAGTTCAAGACAAATAACGACCTCATCCGTTACACCGGCCGATTGGGTCTGCAGGCATCCAAAAAATGGTATTACACCTTGCAGTTGCTTGCATATACACAATTTGCCCGTGGATACAAGAGCAACGACAAGAGAGTGTATAGTGACTTCATGTCGCCATTTAATCTCAATATTGGACTTGGTATGACCTACAACCTCTCGGCATTCGACGGCAAACTGACTGGTAAGGTCAATCTGTCACCCTTCTCCTACAACTGGAAGTATATCGACCGAAAAGACCTTTGCGCACATTACGGTATAGGCGACCATCATGCGATGGACGACTTCGGTTCGCAGATTACAAGTGAGATAGCTTGGAAATTGTCGAATATAATGCTGTGGAAGTCACGCTTCTATTTCTACACCACTTATTCGCGTGCGGAAATGGAGTGGGAGAATACCTTCCAGATTAATCTCAGCAAATACATCAGCACGAATATCTTCGTATATCCGAGATTCGATGATTCGGTAGGAAGAGACCGAGACTTAGGTTATTGGCAGTTTAGGGAATACTGCTCGCTCGGACTTTCGTATGCGTTTTAAATAAATTAGGAATTAGGAATGAGGAATTAGGAATGATTGTCAAGCGCAGCCAATTCCTAATTCCTCATTCCTAATTCCTCATTCCTAATTCCTCATTCCAAATTACTTCTTCTCCTCCATGTCTCCCTCAACATAGAGGCGTGTCATTTCAATCTTGCCGTTGGTGCGAACAGTGATTGATTTCTTGAAATGGCCAGGAAACTTGCCTGCACCATTATATGTCACCTTGATTTCGCCAGATTCTCCCGGTTTGATGGGAGCCTTGGTGTATTCGGGCACGGTGCAACCGCAACTTGCCACGGCCTGATTGATCACCAATGGCTGGTCGCCGATGTTTGTGAACTTAAATACGCATGACACCTTTGGTGATGACTCAGAGAACTTGCCGAAGTCGTGACTTACCTTTTCAAACTTGATTTCAGCCTGTGCGCTGGCGGTGCAAATACTTGCCAGCAGCAACAATAACATTAACACTGACTTTTTCATTTTCTTTTATCCTTTCTTTTTTAATGGTTTAGAATCTTACACTGAACTGCACGTCTGCCATACTATAGTTGTGCTTGGCGAGACTGCGGTCGTTGACGAATGAGTATTCGGTCTGTATCT
>CALZMK010000297.1 GCA_945788545.1 uncultured Prevotella sp. | reverse complement strand
ACCAGCACCATTGCCATAAACAATGGTCGTGAGGGTGAGGCAAGCCGTTCGTACAGCAAGGATCGCCAGGAGATTCTTGAGTGGCTCACCAACTACAGCGGCAGTTTCGGTCAGCATAACGTTAAGGCTATGGCAGGTTATTCCTACCAGTATTCGCGTTACTCTGGTTTCGATGCCTATAACAAGGATTTCCCCAATGACGGACTTGGTGCGGACAATCTTGGTTCGGGAGAATATGCCAAGGAAGAGGGAGAGATATGTATGGGCAGCTATCAGAACGACTCTAAACTGATTGCTTTCTTCGGTCGCGTCAGCTACGACTTCGCAGGCAAGTATATGTTTACAGCCTCGTTGCGCCATGAGGGTTCGTCGAAGTTCGGAGCTAACCACAAATGGGGTAATTTCCCTGCCGTATCAGCCGGATGGCGCATATCCGACGAGAAGTTTATGAAGGGAGTGAAATGGGTGAACGACCTCAAGTTGCGAGCAGACTTCGGTGTCACCGGCAACCAGGACTTCGGAAGCTATCTCTCTCTGAACACCATGACAGGATTCGGATATTACTTCTATAACGGCAAGTACTTCCAGGTATGGGGACCGTCGAAGAACGTCAATCCCGACCTGCGCTGGGAGAAAGGCAAGAACTGGAACGTGGGTATCGACTTCTCACTGTTTGACAATCGCCTGTATGGTTCGATCAACTACTTCAACCGCCGTCAGCAAGACTTGCTCGGAAACTACAAGGTGTCGGTGCCACCATATCTCTTCGACGAAACATTTGTCAATGTAGGCACTATGAAGAACACAGGTATAGAGATTGACCTGAACTTCCGTGCAGTGAATACCAAGGACTTCACATACGACATCAACTTTGTGGGAACCACCCAAAGCAACAAGTTTGTCGATTTCAGCAATTCACAGTATGTGGGCCAGGACTACTATGACGTTTGCGGTACAGAAGATCCGTATCCCTACTACAATCTGCAGCGCATACAGAAAGGCGAGTCGCTTGGAAACTTCTATATGTGGAGATATGCAGGTCACACCGCTGATGGCGAATGGCTGGTATATGACAAGGACGGCGACATCATCAGGGCTTCACAGGCAAGCGATGCCGACCGCACGGTGGTGGGTAATGGTATGCCCAAGTTCACCATGTCAATGTCACACAACTTCCGCTACAAGGATTTCGACCTCTCGCTGTTCTTCCGTGGGGCATTCGGCTTCGACCTCTTTAATATCCATGACTTCTATTATGGCACACGCAACTTCACGGGTAACCGTCTGAAGAAGGCATACGCCAAGAATTTCGTGGTTTCATCGACTGCTAACCCCGTTGTGTGTGACTATTTCCTTGAGCGTGGTGACTATCTCAAGCTCGACATGATAACATTGGGATATACATTAAAGGTGGAGAACTTCCGTTTCATCGACCGTATCAGGCTCTATGGCACAGTGAAGAATGTGTTCACACTGACTAAGTTCAGCGGCGTTGACCCCTCGACATATCAAGTCAACGGACTCACTCCGGGCGGACAAGGCTCACGAACCTATTTCCCCTCAACCCGCCAGTTTATCGTAGGCTTGCAAATTGATTTCTAATAACGATTAATTCAGATAAAGATATGAAGATATTCAAATATTTAGTTTCTGCGGCTCTATGTGCAGCCACACTTTCGGGTTGTACAGACCTCGACGAGACTCTTTACGACCAGGTGGGCACACAAAACTACTATAATACGAAGATGGATGTCGTGCGTGCCACCTTCCGCCCATTTGAACATGCTTTCTGGAGCATACAGAGCCGGCATGTGCTCAACGAACTGTCGGCCGACCAGCTCATCACTCCCACCCGTGACGGATGGTGGGACGACGGAGGCAAATGGCGCCGCCTGCACTATCATGAGTGGAACGTGGAGGATGGAGGCGATGCCCAGACAGAATGGAACGGATGTTTCCAGGGTATTATGCAGGCCAATTATGTCATTGAAGACCTTAATACACTCTCGCCTGAGAAGTTCGGTTTCTCGCAGGCTGAGTTTGACAATCTCAAGGCACAGTGCAGGGTGCTGCGCGCATGGTTTTACATCCGACTGCTTGATGCCTTCCGCAATGTACCACTTGCTGTTAGCTACAAAGACGTGTCGCTGAATACTGAGACTCAGGTGGAGCCTAAGAGAATATTCGATTTCATCGAGACAGAATTGAAGGAGACAATACCCATGCTCATCGAGAAAACAAGCCTTGGAACCAATTCTACCATACAAGGCCAATGGACAAAGGCGAGTGCCGCAGCCCTTCTCGTGCGCCTCTACCTAAATGCCAAGGTGTATATTGGTGAGGAGAAATATGACGAGTGTGCCGCAATAGCACAGAAGATTGTTGATGGCGATTACGGCAAGTATGCCGTGGCTGACCGTTGGGATGCCGCCTTTGACTGGGACAACGACAACTGCGATGAGGTGATATTCGGTTTCCCCGCTGATGCCGGTTATACCTATTGGCAGTATCAGGGCGACACATATTGGTGGACTGTTCCTGCCCGTGCACGTTACTACTTCAACGACTCAAAGTGCAAGGCTGGTGACCACAATACCAAGTATGCCGCTTCGCCAAGTTATGCTCCCAATGGCGAGCTGCTGGATTATCAGTTGGGTATGACAGTGCAGAAGTTCCGCAAGTATCCAGGCGATGTGCGTCTGAAACTATACCGTAATCTTGGCGACAGCCGCCGCGAGGGAATGTTCCTTTATGGTTATCTCGAATACAAGGACGAGAATGGCGCCACGAAGAGGGTCAAGGCTCCCGAGGTTGACTACGAGCTGTATATCCGCGACGCTGTGGGTAAGTTCCAGGGACTGGATCCCAACAAATGGCTTGCCGCCACTACAAGTACGCTGCGCGATGGCGACCACAACTCTGGATGGCATTTCGCCAAATATCCATTCTATACCGATGACGACCTACACCAGATGGAAAGCGACTACACAGAGATACGCCTGCCCGAAGTAATCTATTCACTCGCAGAATGTAAATTGCGTCAGGGAAAGAAAGCTGAGGCAGCACGACTGCTTAATTCAGTGCGCCGCCGCAACTATCCCGCCGCCAACCTGCAGCAAGTGCTCTATGCCCCGGAGGGCGAAGCACAACTCGACATGGATGAGATGCTCGACGAGTGGGGACGCGAGTTCTTTGCCGAAAGCCGCCGCCGCATCGACCTTATCCGTTTCGGAAAATTCTCGTCAGCCTCATGGTGGGACAAGACACCGGATGCCGACTCTCATACAGAAATATTCCCGATTATGCGTCCTATCCTCAATGCCAACAGGGCTCTGAAACAGAATCCGGGATATAATGACTAAGGAGAAAGTATAACATTATTAATGACAACGATTATGAAATTGAAGAATATATTTTCCGGTCTTGCCGCAACTCTCATGGCTTTATGTCTT
>CALZMK010000296.1 GCA_945788545.1 uncultured Prevotella sp. | reverse complement strand
TACAAACAATCTAAATAAACTAACCAATGAAAAAACTTTTCCTAATGTTGTTTGCCCTGCTTGGATTTATGGGCGTGAGCGATGTCATGGCAGCCATAGACCCAGTGGGTACGTGGTTTATTAAGGAGGTGTCTTCCGGGAAATACTTGGCAACTGGTCTTGGCCAATGGGGGTCGGAGGTCAGTCTGCAGGACTCTCCGGCCAGATTTACCATTAGTCCTATGGATGAAGGCTATGCCATTAAGTTTGCCGGTACTATGGCTGGCAAGAATCCTTCTGCCAATATGGGTGCTGATGGACCCAACAAGACGTTGTTTATTGATGTGAACAATACGGTTCCTTACACTATCAGCGGAGAGAGTCTGGACGCGGTTACTTTCACTTGCGGAGATAAGTGCTTGTATATTGGAGAAGCAGGCACTCCTGCAGGTACAGGTGGTTATGTAAAACTTGATGCCGGTACTCCTGCCACTTTCCAGCTCATTGCTCCTCAAGAGGTTGAACTTGCTGATTTAAGTGATGTCGTATGGGCTTCAATCAAGGTGGGCAATGGGGGCTATATGAGCATTGCGTCGGCATATGTTGATAATAACCATTATCTTAAGCTCAACAAGACGGAGTCAGACGGTGCTGCAACAGGTCTGTGGACTATGGTTGGTACAGATGAAGACGGATATCAGTTCTACAACAAGAGCGCAGGCAATGAGCTGGTTTTGGGTATGACAGGCGAAGAGGCTGATGGCCGTGCCAAGATGCTTAGTGTGTACGACATACCATCTGGCTATGTGACTCGTTTTGATAAGGTTGTGAATGGAGAAGGATATTCCATCAAGGATCACGGGTCAAATAATAAATATTGGAATAAGCGTGGCGATTACTTGGCTTACTGGAACAGTCCCTCTGGCAGTAGCGACAACGGGTCACGTTTCATATTCAGCGAGGTTGTTGTCAAATGGCCTAATATGAGTACGGTAGACAGCCCCGAGTGGTACAAGATTAATTTTACGGCAGGAAATACATATTTGCAGAGTGAAGGCGAGGGTGAGTTTCTGAAAACATCAGGCATCAACAAGAATGCGTCTCAGTTCTTCTGTTTTATCGGTACGAGGGATAATATGAAGATATATTGCCGTGACGGATATTATGTAGGTGTGAAAAATGGGACCGCCAGCAACAATAAGCAGACTAATCTCTTGTATTCAACCGACGAGACCAACGCCGTATCTTTCTGCATCCAGGAGTCTCCTTCTCAGCCAGGAAAGTTCGTGATTTCTCAGACATCAAACCTGAATCAAGGTATCAATACTTGGGGAGGAGCCTCTGCTGGCGTTAATTTAGGTTTTTGGTCTACGTCAGATCCTAATGACCAACTGGTATTTGTGGCAGAAGCGGATATTCCTGTATATGAGTATTTTGCTGTCAATTCAGGCCAGCGTCCGACTGATATCAGCAAGTACTCCTTATGGTACGACGTACCTGCGGCTTATACTGGTGTAAGTGACACATGGATGGAGTATGCTCTTCCACTTGGCAATGGACAAATAGGAGCTACTTTCCGCGGTAATGTGTGGAAGGATGAGATTCAGCTGAATGAGAAAACAGTATGGAGTGGTTATACTACCAATAGCGGTAATCAGGGATACTTTCAAAATCTGGGCTCTGTGATGGTGACTGATTTAAGTGATGCTTTCTCGCTTAAAGACGACTCAAAGCCTGTCAATGATTACCAGCGTTATCTTGACATTATCAATGGAGTCGGAGGTGTGAACTTTAAGAGTTTTGACAATCAAACACAATATCGCCGCCGCTATTTTGCATCGGCTACGGACAAAGTTCTCCTTGCCCGCTACGAAGCGGAGGGTGCTGACAGACTTGCTCTGAATTTTGCCTTCTTGCCTGACGAAATTGTTGGCTCGACTGTGACATATACAGACAACGGAGCAAGTTATGGTAAGAAACTTGAAGTCGTCGGATACCATACTGCGTTTAAGGTGGAGAGCGACGGCGTGGTAGAGAAGACAGAAGATGGAATCAAGGTAACTGGAGCTACATGGGCACAAGTAGTTCTGGCTGCAGCAACCGATTATGACGCTACCAAGTCCGGATGTGTGAGCGGAGAGACACAAAACCAGCTTGAGGAAAAGGTCAATGATCGCATATCTGCCGCTGTTGCCAAGGGCTATGATGCCTTGCTGGCAGACCATATCGCTGTGCATAGCGCATTGATGAATCGAGTAGACCTCAATCTTGGAGTAAGTAGTGAACTTACAACCGAGGAATTGATTAAGATGTATAACGCTTCTGCTGACAACAAGAACAGCGAGGACGGTAAGTTCCTGGAGACTCTTTATTTCCAGTATGGACGTTATATGACAATCGGGTCTAATCTGGATACAGATATTCATGCCCCCAACAACCTTCAGGGTATATGGAATGATCGTTCCAACACTCCATTCTGGCATTGTGACGTTCATGCGGATATCAACATTGAGATGAACTATTGGCCTGTAGACCCGACCAACCTTTCTGAGATGCATCTGCCTTTCGTTAACCATATTGTAGACTTGGCTGGTGCTCCCAACTCTCCTTGGGTTGCTTTGGCTCAAAAGATCAAGTCAGGTGCGCGTGGTTGGACTGTGGCATGCGAGAACAATATCTTTGGCGGTACCAGCACATGGTGCAACGGCTCTATGAAAACTCTCGGCTCATGGTATGTTTCACACTTGTGGCGCTACTACCAGTACTCTCATGACAAAGAATTCCTTGTTCGTGCCCTTCCCATCATGCTTGCCAATGCCCAGTATACGATGGATATCACTTCTGACGACCCTGATTACAACGCAGCATCCGGCAAGTTGAAAAAGGTTGTTCTTGGAGAATGGAGTCCTGAGCATGGTCCTGGTGGTCCAAATGCATTCGCACAGCAGACAGCATCTGAGGCGATATCCAATACAATAGCGGCACATGAGGCGCTTGGGGATGAATCTCCGGTGAGTCAGGCAGATATTGACAATCTCAAGGAGTTTTTTGCCGAGTTTGACAAAGGTATACATGTAGAGGAATATACATGGACCAGAGATGGCAAGGAATACACCAAACTGCCATGTATATCAGAATGGTTGCACAGTCCGCTTGAAGATCCAGGACATCGTCATCTTTCTCATCTCATGTGTGTATATCCGTTTGCCCAGGTTAGTGCTTACGACAAGAGTGAACAAGGAATAAAATATTTCGAAGCCGCTAAAAATGGCATCCTTGCCCGTAACGGTGATGTCACAGGTTGGTCAATGGGATGGCAGACAAACATCTACGCCCGCTTGCTTCAGGGAGACAGCGCTCGTGGCTACCTCTCACAAGCTTTGAAACATTCTACAAGCTATGTTATCGCAATGGGAGGTCAGGGTGGTTGCTACTACAACCTCTTCGATGCCCACTCTCCATTCCAGATTGACGGCA